>CALUTX010000038.1 GCA_944323815.1 uncultured Parabacteroides sp.
AGTCAAAACCGCATTTACTTCGTTTCCCATTGCCACAATATCTTGTCCCTTTTTCATCTCGACCGAGAGCAGCAGGCACTTCTTGCCGTTGTTCGTGATGTAGCTGTCCGGTTTCGGATATTCTTTGACCACGCTGGCGACATCCTTCAGGCGAATGTTGTTTCCCTGCGGGTCGGTATAGACAATTTGCTGTTCAACATCGTAGACCGTATTGAGCGAAGGGGCGACGTACACGGGGCTTACATACTCCGTCGTCTTCAACCGTCCTCCTGATGTGGTGAATCCTTTTTGAAACAGGATGACGGCAAGCGAGACATCACTCAGTCCGTATTTCGAAAGCCGGTTGTTGTCCAAACGGACACTGATTTGCTCCTTTTGCATACCGCTGACTGTCATGCGTCCCACAGACGGAATACGGCGCAAGCGATCTTGCAGGCCGTCCATGTAGTCGTTCAGTTCGCGATAGGTCTTATCCTCGCTCTCCATCGTGATCAGGAGGGCAGAGGTATCCCCGAAATCGTCCATCACTTGTACGGCAAGCACGTTGCTGGGCAGCTGCGCCTTGAATGTCGAGATACCGTGCTTGAACTTACTCCAAAACTCGTCCTTGTTGTTTAGCTCGTCATTCAACTGGACTTGGATGTAAACAATCCCGTCGCGCGATTTCGAGAAGGTTTTTTCCTTTTTCACCTCTTTGTAGCTGAAGATATAGTTTTCCAGTGGTTTGGTAACCTGTTCCACCATCTCTTCGGCCGTGTTGCCCGGTGCGACTGCCACGACCATGCCTTGTCGGACAGTGAAGTTAGGGAACTCGTTCTTCCGCATATTCGGCAAACTGTAAATGCCGAACGTGATGAGGCAGCACACAATCAGGATAACAATCTGTTTGTAGTGCATCGCCCATTCGATTGCATTGCGCTTCATAAGCAGACCTCCCTGTTTTCAGATACTTTTTGTTGTCCTTCGGTGATGATTTCATCGCCTGCCGAAAGCCCCTCGGCGACTGTTACACCTTGGGCGGTATAAGTGCCGATTGTGACGAAACGCTTCTTCGCTTTGCCGTTTTGGTTGACCCAGACGAATGAACGGTTCTGTTCGTCCAACTGGACAAGCCATGCCGGGATGACAAACAGCGGCTGTTTCTCCGGGTTTTCGAAGATTACTTCTGCCACCATGCCGGGCATTAGGCTTGGGGCGGCATCGTCGAGCGTCAGTTTCACCTCGTACGAGCGGGACAACGGATTGGCGACAATCCCCTTTTCGCTCACCGCGCCGTGAAAGATGCCTCCTCCCGGTGTCATCAGGCGTATTTCTGCTCTTTGTTGCAACGCGATGCGGGTGATTTCGTTTTCCGGTACGGCGATTTTCACCTTCAACTTGCCGACGCCCACGATTTTCCCGACGGATACGCCCGGCAGTACGTTTTGGCCAACCTCGATGGATTTGTCAGCCATCACTCCACCAAACGGGGCATACAGATTACAGTCGTTCCGGTTCTTCCGCGCCAGCTCTTCCATCGAACGCGCCTGCCGGAGTTTACTCTGTACTTCGACCCATTTGATTTCGGCCAAACTGCCCTTATCGTGTAGCTCCTTCATACGGGCATACGCATCTTCGGCCTGCGCTAACGTGGCTTGGGCGGCATCCAGACTGCTCTGCATGGAAGTGGGGTCGAGCGTGGCGAGCAGTTGCCCTTTGCCGACGCGGTCGCCCACTTTGAAGTGTACTTCGCTGACTGTCCCCATGACGGGAAAACTGAGTGGCGTACCTGCTGTTTCTTCGATAGTTCCTGAATAGCGGTGTTCCTCCTCGGCGGTTGTCGAGGTCGTTACCTGCATCGTTTTTACCTTTACCGGGGGAAGCGTTTCCCGCCTGTCTGTTTGTTCCTGCCGACAGCCTGCCAAGCAGAGAACGGCAAACCCGAGCGGCATGTACATCATTCGTTTCATCTTTTTTCCAGTTTTGAAATTGTTTTGGGCGCAAAGGAATGGGATTTTCTAAAAGTACTGTCTCTTTATTCGTCTATAAAACTGTTCTATTTTCTACCTTGTTTCGGAAATAGGAAAAACAGAACAGAAATAAAGCGGTAGAAAACAGGTCTATTTAGGAAATAATCGCTTATTTCGCCCCGTCATCAAAAGAAACATGAACTATGGACAAGGAAAAAGAACTACTGATAGGAAGCATGAGCGATATTGCTGTCCGTAATCTGGCTGCTTATACTGACAATCGCATTGCGTTGATTGAAGACTTGCAAAATTTGAGTTCGTATGGTGCAGTCCGTACCGGCATTGTCGTCATTACGCTTTGTTTAAAGGGGAAGGCTTCGCTTTATCTGAACGGTGATTCGTATGCCATGTATCCGAACGATTTGCTAATTTGCCATCCGAATATTATTGTAGAGAAAAGCATGGTCAGCGTGGATGTCGATTTTCGTTGTATTTGCCTTTCTCCCGAATATGTACATCAGTTGACGATTATTGATAATAATAGCTGGGATGTGATGAAATTTCTTGAGAATACTCCCATTCTCACTCTCAAATCCGAAGAGGTACAATTGTTTTGCCAATACTATGACCTGATTCGTTCCAAACTGACCGGTACGCCTTGCCGCCATCAGAAAGAGGTGATAGATGCCCTGTTGCAAGCCTTCATGTATGAGTTTCACGACTCGCTGGAACGGTTTATCAAGCTCAACCCGCCCACCTATTCCTCGGGCGAACGGTTGTTCAAAAACTTTGTCAACCTGCTCACCTCTTCCTATCCGAAGCAGCGCCGGGTCGATTTCTACGCCGAACAACTGCACGTGACGCCCAAATACCTCTCTTCTGTGTGCAAGCAGCTGTGCGGGCAGACGCCCTCCACGCTCATCGACCAATATGTCATGCGCGACATTCAATACCTACTGAAGAAAACAGACAAAAGCATCAAGGAGATTTCCAACGAACTCGACTTCCCCAATCTTTCCTTCTTCGGTAAGTTTGTCAAGAAGCAAACCGGACTCTCTCCCAAATTTTATCGGGAACAGAACTGGAACGAGTGAACCGACTTGTTTGACGGCAAGTATACGGCAGTTTGTTACGGGGTAAAGTCATTTAGTCGGAGGAAAAACTTATTGGCGAAACAAAGTCAGTGCAGGAGAATGTGAAAGTGAGGGTACGATAAACGTGTGGTTCTCCCAAGAGAAAGATGTGTCATTTGTTTGGTGCATCTTTTTTTTGTATCTTTGTAAGAACTTTAAATGGGTAAAAATGAAAGTTTTCTTTTGGATAAAATGGATGTTAGGAGTGATTGGAATAGGGTGTTTAGTGGCTTGTGGCGACGGAACTCAGCAAGACACGAAAATGCCTGTGCGTTTGATTTTGGATACAGATATGGGGCCTGATTATGATGATGTAGGTGCGATGGCGGTCATGCATGCGTTGGCCGACAGCGGGGAAGTGGAGATATTGGCGACGCTTTCTTGCAATAAAGATGAACGGGCTGTCCCTTGTATCGAGGTGTTGAATACGTATTTCAATCGACCGGATATTCCGGTGGGGGCGCCGAAAGGAGACAATGCCGTTTCGATGACGACTTGGCATCAAAAGAAATGGACGGATGTTTTACCGGCCCGTTATCCGCATCAGACAGCTAAAACTTCGGACGCTCCGGATGCGGTGGAGGTGTATCGTCGTGTATTGAGTTTGCAGCCGGATAGTAGCGTGGTGATTTGTACGATTGGCTTTTTTACCAATTTGAGCGCCTTGTTGCTTACAGCGGGAGATGCGTATAGTCCGCTTTCCGGGCGTGAACTGGTTGCTCGGAAAGTGAAGCGGTTGGTTGCGATGGCCGGTTGTTTCCCAAAGGGGAAGGAGTTTAATGTTTATACCGATGTATCGGCTTCGCGTCTGATTGCCGAGCAGTGGCCGACGGAGATTGTTTTCAGTGGTTTTGAAATCGGAAATAAAATTCTGACGGGGAAACGGTTGGTGGAGTTACCTATTGAAAATAGTCCGGTAAAAGATGCCTATGCGTTGTGTTTTGCGGAAGGAGATCCTGACGGGAGAATGAGTTGGGATCATACGACGGTTTGGGTGGCCATAAAAGGATATGAATCCTATTTCGATGTGGAACGGGGTACTTTTTGCGTGTTGAATGATGAAGGAGAAAATGGTTGGACACCAGACAAAAAGGGACGCGACTTACGGTTAATCCAGAAAATGCCGCCGGAAGAGATGGTTGCGCGAATTGAAAATTGCATGATGCATCAACCTGTTCTTCCTTAAAGCGTGTTCGTTTGTCGAGAAAAAGCCTTATTTTTGTCTCCGCTAATGCGTGTGAGCAAAAAGAGGATTTTTTATGAAGGAAAGTCAAGATATCAAGATGTTTAAGCGGTTTCAGGATTCTTTTCGTAAATGGAGTGGGCATTTTCGTATTTTGGAACAACGCATACCGGTGGAGGTGCAGATGGAGTATTTCAAGTACGCCGAGAAGTTGAGGAAAAAGGAGGGACGAGAGAATGTGTCGGAAACGGATTTACCTGCTTTGCGAAGCGAATTGAATGATCCGGATGTTTCTGTATCTCATAAAAAGTATCTGTTGGCCCTGTTGGCTTCTTTGCATTTGGTCAAAGCCTATCGGATAGTGGAGGAATATGCGGAGGCTCCGGATCCGGAAATGGCAAACTGGGCCTATATGGCATTGATGGAAAGCCGCATTGTTTTGGAGTCTGATTTGTCTGATGAAAAGCAGATTCTCATATCCACAGGTATGGGTGGAAAAGGAGAAAAGCTGCGGTTTTATGTCTTGATATTGGCCAACGAGTTAAAACCTTTTCAGGATTATCAGCGGAAGATCGTTGAGCGTGAATTTCCTTATCAATTGGAGAAAGCGGATTGCGAAATCGAGCAGTTGACAATAGGCGAACAATATGTTGCCATGGTCTTTTTGATTCCTGTATTGGCCGAAATCAAGCAGGTGATAGAGCGAGTGATAAACGAATGTAATGAATATGGAAATTTCCTTTCTTCCTCTTTTACGATAACCAATGTGAAAGAGTTGAGTGAAGAGGAGGTTCATGAAGTGATTAAGAAAAATGAGAGAGACAGTCGTACAGGCCGTTAAATATGGCGTGGTAGGAGCCGGCAATACGGTGATAACTGCTATTGTGATTTGGGTATTCATGAAGCTGTTCGGATGTTCGGATGTGACATCGAATGTAGTAGGTTATGCAGCTGGCGTGTTGAATAGTTTTGTATGGAATAAGAAATGGACTTTCCACAGTTCGACCGGATGGATGGAAGGGGCGGCACGTTTTGGAGCGGTTTTCGGTGTTTGTTACCTGCTTCAGTTGGGTTTGCTCATTTATGTGCTGAATCCGTATGTGCCGATAGACCCCTATTATAACCAGTTGATAGCGATGGCTTTCTATACGGTTGTCAATTTTGTCATGAATAAGTTTTATACATTCAAGGATTGATACAAATTGATAGAAAAAGAAGGAAATAGGAAGAATTTAGCAGTTATCGTCCCTTGCTATAATGAGGAATTGGTGATTGCCGAGTCTTATCGACGTACGCGAGAGGTGTTGGATCAGCTTTCGGTTCCGACGGAGATCATTTATGTCAATGATGGCAGCGAGGACCGGACATATACGATGTTGGACGAGATTGCTGCTTCTGACCCGCATGTGAAGGTCATTCATTTTTCACGGAATTTCGGACCTCAGGCTGCTGTGACGGCAGGCATTAATCATTGTGATGCTGATTTGGCAATCATTCTGGATGCTGACATGCAAGACCCTCCCGAACTGATACCCGAAATCCTTTCTTTACGTGAACGGGAACAGGCCAATGTGGTGTATTGCGTGCGCAAATCGCGTGAAGGCGAGAGCTTTTTTAAAAGGTTAACGGCCAAGGCCTTTTATCGGATGCTGAACTACATGAGCGAGGTGAGTTTTCCGCTCGATACGGGTGATTTCCGTTTGATAGACAGGAAGGTGATGGACCAGTTCAACCGTTTTCATGAACGGGGTAAATATATCCGCGGATTGATTAGCTGGGTTGGTTTTAAACAAGTTCCTTTTTATTATGAGCGCGAAGCGCGGATAGCGGGAGAGAGCAAATATCCGTTCAGCAAGATGTGGAAGTTTGCGACGACGGCGATGCTTTATTTTTCCAAGAAACCGCTTCGTCTGGCAATCACATTGGGATTTATAGCGGTGATGGTCGGACTGGTACTTGCCGTTTGGTTTACACTGGGGAAGATATATGGTTTCAGTAATGCCGAAACGGGGTGGACTTCCATCATGACATCAGTTATCTTTTTCGGCGGCGTCCAGCTATTGACGGTCGGCGTGTTGGGGCAATATATCGGAATCTTGTTCGACGAAGTGAAAGGACGCCCGGAATACATCATCGACGAAATCCGAAATTTTGAAGAGTAAACAGCGAACAGATTTGAGTGACCAACCTTTGGATGTTTTCCCTTGCCATATCGGGCTGCATAGACTCGTGTAGCGACATAGGGCCCGGAACAATGGAAAAAACACCTTGAAAACCTGCTTTTAAAAGCATTTCCGAATCAACTACTTTCCCGGCAATCAAAATAACCGGAATCCCTATTTTACGTGCTTCAGCCAATATCCCTGCCGGTACTTTTCCCATTGTGGTTTGTCGGTCGGCTTGTCCTTCTCCCGTAAAAATCAAATCGGCATCTTGGATAGCTTCTTTGAAATGGAGCGTTTCAAGTACCAATTGGATGCCTGCTTTCAGTTCCGCATGAAGGAAGGCAAGCATAGCACCTCCCAAACCTCCGGCAGCCCCTGCTCCGGGAATGCTTGTGATGTCGTAACCGGTGGTCGTATGGATTACTTTTGCGAACGTATGCATGCCTTTATCAAGCGTTTGTACCATTTCGGGAGTAGCCCCTTTTTGGGGAGCATAGACATAAGCTGCCCCGTTGGGACCGCAGAAAGGGTTTTGCACATCGCAGGCGATTGTGAAGTGAGCTTTTTCCAACGCAGGATGTACAGAACTTTTGTCTATTTGTTCGATGTGTGCCAATTCGCCACCCCCTTTTCCTATTGGTTGACCGCTTTGATTGATAAAACGAAATCCTAATGCTTGCAATAAACCGACGCCCGCATCATTGGTCGCACTTCCGCCAATTCCCACAATGAAGTGTCGGCAACCTCGGTCGAGTGCATCGTGAATCAACTCACCTGTACCGTAAGTGGTGGTTAGCAAAGGGTTTCTTTTATCTTCCGGGACAAGTGGGAGTCCGCTTGCCGCAGCCATTTCGATGATTGCCGTTTTCCCGTCGCCCGAAATACCGTAACGGCTTTCGATCGGCTCCATGAGGGGATTGTGTACCCGAACCTGCTGAAAGTGTCCATGTAATACCGTTACCAAGGTATCCAATAATCCTTCCCCTCCGTCTGAAACGGGCAATACCCGTGTTTCGCATGTCGGGAAAACGGTTTTGATTCCTTTCTCCGCAGCTTTTCCTGCCTCTAAGGAATGCAGGCAGCCTTTAAATGAATCAATGGCAATTACTATTTTTTTCATCTGTTTTTGCTTGTATGCTCCGCTCAAAGATACGCAATATTCTTCGAAAGAGAACGGAAAAACGGGTTAAGCCTGCAAGATGTAACAAAGTGGACAGTGGTTTATCTCAATTATTCTTCGTACATTAGCTGCCTAATTAGTAAACGGAAGAACATGTATACGAACAAGATTAAAACAGGTTTGGCTGCGTTTGGCATGTCCGGTCAGATATTTCATGCTCCTTTTATCACGACTCATCCGGCTTTCGAGTTGACGGCCATTGTAGAGAGAAGTAAGGAACTTTCCAAAGAACGGTATCCCTCTGCCAAGATTGTGCGGAGCTTTGAGGAACTGATTGCGATGGACGAACTGGAGCTGGTCGTTGTCAATACGCCGGACAGCACGCATTTCGATTATGCGCGTAGGGCATTGGAAGCAGGGATGCACGTAATCGTTGAAAAACCGTTTACGAGTACCTATGCAGAAGGCGAATTGCTGGTCGCCCTTGCACGTGCGAAGGGTTTGATGCTGAGTGTTTACCAAAACCGCCGATGGGATTCGGATTTCCTTACGGTTAAACAAATTTTGTCGGAGGGTAAATTGGGGCGCTTGGTCGAGTTTGAATCGACCTATCCGCGTTATCGTAATTTTATTAAGTTCGGTACGTGGAAAGAGACGGGCGAGATGGGTGGCGGATTGACTTACAATCTGGGGGCGCATCTTTTGGACCAAGCGGTACAGCTGTTTGGCGTGCCGGAAGCCGTGTTTGCGGATATTGCCATTTTGCGCGATGGGGGACAAGTGGACGATTACTTTGTGATTCATTGGCTCCGTCCTTCTAAGGCGCCGGATGTGAAGGTGACGCTGAAAGCCAGTTATCTGATGTGCGAACCCGAACCGCGTTTTGTGTTGCACGGGACGGAAGGGTCATTTGTCAAACGAGGGATGGACCCGCAGGAAGCCGCCTTGAATGCCGGTCGGATGCCCGATACACCGGATTGGGGCGTGGAGGATGAATCGATATGGGGACTGCTGCATACAGAAAAGTCGGAATGCCGTTATCCAAGCGTACCCGGGAATTACGGTGGATTCTATGACGAAGTGTATCGCCATCTTCGCCTTGCCGAACCGCTTTCGACGGATGCAGCCGGTGTGTTACCGGTTATCCGTTTGATAGAAGCGGCATGGGAGAGCAGTCGGAAAGGAGAGGTGGTTTATCTTTAACACCTTGCGAGAGGTTTGTTCGGATATTCCAGCGATTTATTGTACATTTGTTCCCTCCCTTAGAGAAATTGTATATGATTATAATTAATATTTAGTAGTAACATACAGAATGAAAAGAGACAACGTCATTTTTGACATTATTGAGAAGGAGCATCAGCGGCAGTTAAAAGGCATTGAGCTGATTGCTTCCGAGAACTTTGTGAGCGACCAAGTGATGCAGGCGATGGGTAGCTGTTTGACAAATAAATATGCCGAAGGGTATCCCGGAAAACGTTACTATGGCGGTTGCGAAGTGGTCGACCAAAGTGAAACAATCGCTATCGAACGGTTGAAGAAACTTTTCAATGCCGAGTGGGCAAACGTGCAACCACATTCGGGTGCGCAGGCCAATGCGGCTGTATTTTTGGCTGTGTTGAATCCGGGAGATACCTTCTTGGGATTGAATCTGGCACATGGCGGACACCTTTCTCACGGTTCACCAGTCAACAGCTCCGGTATCTTGTATCATGCAACGGAATACAACGTGAAGGAAGAGACCGGACGCGTAGATTATGACCAGATGGAAGAGGTTGCTTTGCGTGAGAAACCGAAATTGATTATCGGTGGTGGCTCTGCCTATTCGCGTGAATGGGACTACAAGCGGATGCGTGAGATTGCTGACAAGGTCGGCGCTTTGTTGATGATTGACATGGCGCACCCTGCCGGATTGATTGCAGCCGGACTACTGAACAACCCGCTGGAATATGCACACATTGTTACCTCGACGACCCATAAGACGTTGCGTGGTCCGCGTGGAGGTATCATTCTTTTAGGCAAAGACTTTGAAAATCCATGGGGGAAGAAGACACCGAAGGGTGAAATCAAGAAGATGTCGCAGTTGCTGGATTCGGCTGTCTTTCCCGGTATACAGGGCGGTCCGTTGGAGCATGTCATTGCGGCAAAGGCAGTTGCATTCGGCGAAGCATTGGAACCGGAATATAAAGACTATCAGAAACAGGTGAAACTGAATGCCGCAGCTATGGCACAGGCCTTTATGGACAAGGGGTATAAAATTATTTCGGACGGAACGGACAACCACAGTATGTTGATCGACTTGCGTAAGAAGTTCCCCGAACTGACCGGTAAAGTAGCTGAAAAAGCATTGGTGGCAGCCGATATTACGGTGAACAAAAACATGGTGCCGTTCGACAGTCGTTCGGCTTTCCAGACATCGGGTATCCGCGTAGGTACGCCGGCCATTACCACACGTGGGGCAAAAGAGCCGTTGATGGGTGAAATTGTCGAGATGATTGATACTGTGTTGGCAGCTCCTGAGTGCGACAAGACGATTGCGGCTGTACGCGAGAAAGTAAACAGCATGATGAAGGATTATCCGATCTTTGCGTGGTAACTAAATTCAAAACAAAACATATAGAATGAAAACAATTTTATCCATTTGTGCCGGAGCTGCCCTTTGCCTGTTGGCATCGTGCAGCGGCGAGCAGGCACAAACATTGCCTTACAATCAAGGCATCAACGTCATTCCGATGCCGCAGAGCCTCGTGCAGCACGATGGCTATTTCAAACTTACTGGACAGACGGCTATCGGTGCCACTGCTCCGGAAGCACGTACCGTTGCCGAATTCTTTGCTGCAAAGATGAATACAGCAACAGGGTATGCTGTGAAGGTGGCCGATAAGGGAAATATCACACTCACGTTGGACGAAGCGGTAGATGTGGCGAACGACGAAGGCTACCTGTTGGAGGTTACGAAACAGGGTGTGAACGTGACAGCGCGGACGGTACAAGGTCTCTTCTACGGAATGCAGACCTTTATGCAGCTCCTGCCTGCCGAAATCGAAAGTGCGACGAAGGTGGACGGAATCGTTTGGCAAGCGCCACTTGTAAGTGTGAAAGATGCGCCCCGCTTTGGTTATCGCGGAATTCATTTGGATCCGTGCCGCCATTTCATGCCGATTGAGAATGTAAAGAAGTATATTGATGTACTTTCTCTCTTCAAGATTAACCGTCTGCATTGGCACTTGACAGACGATCAAGGCTGGCGTATCGAAATCAAAAAGTACCCGAAACTACAAGAAATTGCCACTAAGCGTATCGAGGGTGAAGGTTTCGAGCATGGCGGTTATTATACACAAGAAGAGATCAAAGAGGTGGTTAAGTATGCGGCTGATCATTTCATCACCGTGATTCCGGAGTTGGAGTTGCCGGGGCATGAGATGGCTGCCATCGCTGCTTATCCGGAGCTTTCTTGTAAGGGAGAGCCGGGTACGCCGCGTATCATCTGGGGTGTGGAAGACATCGTGATGTGTCCGGGTAAGGAAGACATGTTTGAGTTTCTTGAGGATGTAATCGACGAGATGGTACCGCTCTTCCCGGGTGAATACTTCCATATTGGTGGTGACGAGTGCCCGAAAATCAGCTGGAAGAATTGTCCTCGTTGTCAGGCACGTATCAAAGCCGAAGGTTTGCAAGGCGATAAGGAACATTCAGCCGAAGAGAAATTGCAAAGTTACGTAATCCAGCGTATGGAAAAGTATCTGGCGACCAAAGGCAAGAAAATCATCGGTTGGGATGAAATATTGGAAGGCGGACTGGCACCGTCGGCTACCGTCATGTCTTGGCGTGGTGAGGAAGGCGGTATTGCAGCTGCAGCCATGAACCATACGGTCATCATGACACCGGGTGGCAACGGCATGTATTTGGATGCTTATCAAGGTGACCCGAAGATTGAGCCGGTGACCATCGGAGGCTATACACCGTTGGAAAAAACCTACTCGTATGACCCTGTGCCTGATACATTGGCAAAGATGGGGAAAGGAAACTTCATTTTGGGTGTACAAGGCAACACATGGGCAGAATACATGTATGACGAGGCGAAACGTGAATACATGATTTTCCCGCGTATCATTGCCGTTGCTGAAATCGGTTGGACAAACGTAGACCGCAAAGATTATAAAGACTTTGAACGTCGTATCGAGAACGCTTGCGTCCGTTTGGATGAACATAACGTTGGGTATCACATTCCGCTGCCCGAACAGCCGAATGGCTCCTGTGATTTTGTCGCTTTCACCGATAAGGCATCTTTGGAGTTCAAGACCTCACGCCCGGTGAAGATGGTTTATACGTTAGACGGTAACGAACCGACACCCGCTTCGACCGCCTATACGGCACCGATTGAAATTACCGAGACGACGACATTGAAGATTGCTTCTGTTATGCCTTCGGGTAAGATGAGCCGTGTCCGTACCATCCAAGTAGAAAAGCAACCGCTTGCTCCGGCAAAAGAAGTTGCCAAGACGGTACCGGGACTTGCCATGAAGGTTTACGACGGCATGTATCTCAATACGAAAGAATTGGCGGCCGTTACGCAAGTGAAAGAAGAAAAACGCATCAAGTCTACGCGCGAACTGACTTCACAGGTACGTACCAGCGAATCTATGCGTGGCGTTAAGCAATATGCCGCTGTGGCAACGGGATATGTGAACATCCCGGAAGACGGCGTCTATTTCATCTCATCCGATTTGGAAGAGGTTTGGATCGACGGCAAACTGCTGGTTGACAACGGGGGAGAGGTGAAACGTTTCTCTCGCCACGACAGCTCCGTCGCATTGGCGAAAGGTTTGCATGAAATCAAAGCCGTGTTCTTGGGGCACATCATCGGTGGTTGGCCCTCGAACTGGAACGACGGCAGCATTAAGCTCCGCAAGGCAGATGCCGAGAAATTCACCGCCATTACACCTGAAATGCTTTGCACGGATGCCGACGTGCAGCAATGAATGGTAATGGATAATTGACAATGGACAATTGACAATTATTTTTCACCGAGCGCGAAGCCTAATTGTCAATTGTCCATTATTTTATAAATTCCAGCATCATCTCGTCGATGATTTCCTTTGCGGTTTGCTGTTCGTGAAAGAGCGATGCCACTTGCCCGATTTCCAATTCACCCGCTTCGAGATCGCCTTCGAAGATACCTTTCTTGGTACGTCCTTTCCCCAGCAGCTCGCGCAGCTCTTCCACGGATGCGCCACGTGCTTCAGCTGCTTCGACGGCCGACATGAAGTCCCCTTTGACCAATCGGGTGGGCGAGAGCTTTTTCAGCAACAGCCGAGTATCACCTTCGTTCAAGTTCAGGCAATAGTTTTTGAAATTCTCATGTGCGGAACTTTCTTTGGAAAGCGCAAAACGTGTGCCGACCTGTACGCCCTCGGCACCTAAGGCAAAGACCGCCCGCATCGCATTGCCTGTCCCGATTCCGCCGGCAGCCATCAGCGGGAGCGACGTCACCCGACGTACGGCAGGAATCAGGCACAGTGTGGTTGTTTCTTCGCGTCCGTTATGTCCACCCGCTTCAAATCCTTCGGCAACAATGGCGTCGACGCCTGCCTGCTCGCATTTGAGGGCGAATTTGGAACTGCTCACTACGTGGGCAACTGTCATGCCGTGTTCCTTCAAATAGTTGGTCCACGTCTTGGGGTTACCGGCCGATGTGAAAACGATTTTTACCTCTTCTTCGACCAAAATCTGCATCAAAGCCTCTATCTCCGGATACATCAGGGGGACGTTGACACCAAACGGTCGTTCGGTCGCTACCTTGCATTTCCGGATATGCTCGCGTAACATATCAGGGTGCATCGAACCGGCGCCAAGCAACCCCAATCCGCCTGCATTACTCACTGCCGATGCCAGCCGCCAGCCGCTGCACCAGACCATTCCACCCTGTACAATCGGATATTGAATACCGAAAAGGTCACAAATACGGTTTGTCATCTTGAACTGTCTTTAAATGGTTACATCAACAAATATACACTTTTCTCTTTTTGAAAAATGGAAACGCATTTACCTTTAAGCTAAATTCATTTTCCTTCCGCCTATTTTCATTTATGCCTATCTTTGCAGGCAAATCTATAAACAAACAGAACAATGAAAAAAACAACATGGATGGCAGCCGCCGGTTTGGCGGTCGTGCTGGGTGCCTGTGACGGCGCGAAGAAAGGGGCAGAAACGGAAAATGCCGCGAACAACCCGTTTTTCACCGAATATACGACTCCGTTTGGCGTTCCGCCTTTCGAGCAGATTAAGGTGGAACATTATAAACCGGCCTTTCTGAAAGGAATGGAAGAACAGAGTGAAGAGGTAAAGGCGATTGTCGAGAACGCCGATGAACCGACTTTCGAGAACACGGTTGCCGCGCTTGACCGGAGCGGCGAACTGCTCACCAAAGTCATGTATGCTTTTTACGGACAGTCGAGCATCAACTCGAACGACGAGATTCAGGCGTTGGAACAGGAATTGTCCCCCTTGCTCTCCAAACATTCGGACGACATTAACTTGAATTCGAAACTCTTCGAACGGGTGAAAGTGGTCTATGAGAACCAAGCCAAGTTCAAATTGGACAAAGAGCAGAAACGGCTGCTCGAAGAAACGTATAAGGGCTTCGTCCGGAACGGTGCGAATCTCGATGCCGACAAACAGGCGGAACTGCGTAAGCTGAACGAACAGATTTCGCTGTTGGAACTGACCTTCGCGCAAAACGTGTTGAAAGAAACCAACGCATACCAATTGGTCATCGACAAAAAGGAAGACCTTTCCGGACTGCCTGAAGGTGTCATTGCGGCAGCGGCAGCGTCGGCCGAAGAGGCCGGAATGGCAGGGAAGTGGGTCTTCACGTTGCACAATCCGAGTGTGATGCCCTTCTTGCAATATGCCGACAACCGCAGTTTGCGCGAGCAAATCTACAAGGCCTATATCGCACGAGGCAACAACGGGAACGAAAACGACAACAAGAAGGTGGTGGCCGACCTGGTCGATGCCCGCCTGCGGAAAGCGAAACTCTTAGGTTATGAAGACTTTGCCGCCTATGTTTTGGAGGAAAACATGGCGAAGAACGAGCAGAACGTCTACGACCTGCTGGATAAGATTTGGACGCCTGCATTGGCCAAAACCAAAGAGGAACTGGCAGACATTCAGGCAGAGATAAAGAAAGCAGGCGGCACGTTCGAAGCAGAAGGCTGGGACTGGCGCTATTATGCCGAGAAAGCCAAGAAAGCGAAGTTTGATTTGGATGAAAACGAAGTGCGCCCCTATCTGGAGCTGAACCACGTGCGCGACGGTGCGTTCTATGTGGCGCAAAAGCTCTACGGCGTGACTTTCACCCGTTTGCAGAGCATCCCGTTGCCTGATCCGGACGCACAGGCGTTTGAATGCAAAGACAAGGACGGGATGTCGCTGGGCGTACTTTACATGGACTTTTATACCCGTCCCGGCAAGGGTGGCGGTGCTTGGTGTGGTGGTTATCGCGACCAGTATTATGAAGACGGCGAACGTATCGCGCCTATCGTGACGACGGTGTTCAACTTCAGCAAACCGGCCGAAGGGAAACCCGCGTTGCTGAGTGCCGACGAGGCGGAAACGGTGTTCCATGAGTTCGGACATGCGTTGAATAGTCTCTTTTCGGACGTTCATTATGTCGGTGTCTCCGGTGTGCCACGCGACTTCGTCGAGTTGCCTTCGCAGGTGATGGAGCACTGGGTGTTCGAACCGGAAGTGCTGGCGGTCTATGCCAAACATTATGAGACGGGCGAGGTGATGCCGCAGGCGTTGGTGGACAAGATTATCAAGAGCGGTAAGTACGGGCAAGGCTTCGCCACGACGGAATATCTCGCTGCATCGCTTTTGGATATGGATTATCACGTATTGAAAGTCATCTCGGAACCGATTGACGTCGAAGCGTTCGAGGCAAAAGCGATGGAACGTCGCGGCCTGTTGAAGCAAATCCCGCCCCGCTACCGTTCTACCTATTTCGGACACACGATGGAGGGCGGCTACACAGCCGGTTATTACAGCTATATCTGGGCAGAAGTACTTGACTGTGACGCTTTCGAGGCATTCAAGGAGACGGGTGACATCTTCAATCCGGAAGTCGCTTCGAAGTTCCGCACCTATGTCCTGACGCCGGGCGGCATCGACGAAGGCATGGTGATGTACCGCAACTTCAGAGGAAAAGACCCGGATATCAAGCCGTTGTTACGGAACAGAGGATTGGAATAATTTACAGATTGGAAACAGGAAACGAAAAAGAAAACGTGCAGTACACCATCCATGTACTG
>CALUTX010000039.1 GCA_944323815.1 uncultured Parabacteroides sp.
AACTGAATGTCCAGGCATCGGTCGGAAGTAAGGTGAGTTTTGATATGAATTATAATACCGAAACCTCTTTCGATTTTGATTCGAAGAAATTGAAGCTGGCTTACACGGGGGAAGAGGATGAGATTATCAAATCGTTGGAAGCGGGTAATGTCAGCATGACCACCAGTAATTCCCTTATCAATGGCGGGGCCGCGCTTTTTGGCATGAAGGCCGATATGCAGTTTGGGAAATTGCGAGTCAATACGATTTTGGCTCAACAGACTTCCGAATCGAAGACGGTCAAATCAAAAGGGGGCGTACAGACGAAAGAATTTGAGTTAGGAATCGATGAGTATGATGAAAATCGGCATTTTTTTCTTTCACACTATTTTCGGGATCATTATGATGATGCGATAAAAAATTTGCCATCTATCTCGTCCGGTATCAAGATTAATAAACTGGAAGTGTGGGTAACCAATAAGCAGGCTGATTATGATGAAGCACGCAACATCGTTGCCTTTGCAGACCTTGCGGAACACGAACATATTTACAATTCCGCTCTTGTTTCGCCCAATGGAAGTCGTTCGATTCCTTATAACAAGAGCAATACGTTGTATACAACGCTTACCAATGATTATGCCGGATTTCGCGATATTACCACCGTGAATCAGACTATTAGCGGATTAATGACTAATGGAACAGAATATGAGAAGGTGGAAAGCGCCCGTTTGCTGGATGAGTCTGAATATACATATAATGCACAGTTGGGTTATATTTCGCTGACCTCTCAATTACAGTCGGATGAGGTGCTGGCCGTGGCTTATTCGTACACCTATTCGGATGGACAGACGTATCAGGTGGGAGAATTTTCGACTGATAATCCCTCTTCTACAAGTGATTGCCTTTATGTAAAGTTGTTGAAAGGCACATCGTTGTCACCCGATATGCCTTATTGGGATTTGATGATGAAGAATGTTTATTCGGTCGGTTCTTACTCGATTGAAAAGGAAAACTTCACAATGGATATTCTTTTTCAGAACGACACGGCGGGCACATACGTGAGTTATCTTTCGGAAGGTGTGATTGCCAACCAGGTTTTACTTCGTGTACTGAATCTGGATAATCTTGATTCGAATAATGAACGGAATGCCGATGGTATTTTTGACTTTGTAGATGGTTATACGATATTGGCAGAAAAAGGAAAGATTGTTTTTCCTTATGTGGAACCGTTTGGTTCCTATTTGCGGGGTAAATTCAATAACGATGCGATAGCGGACAAATATGTTTTTCAAGAATTGTATGATTCGACCCTGACGGTCGCCCAGCAGATGGCAGAGAAAAACAAGTTTATTTTGCGCGGCGAATTTCAAGGTTCTTCGGGGGCAGAGATCCAGTTGGGGTCGGTGAAAGTGACGGCGGCCGGGGCGGTATTGACGGAGAATGTGGATTATGTTGTAGACTATGTTTCAGGGGTTGTCACGATACTGAATGAAAGTCTGATTGCAGCAGGAACGGATATAAGTGTCTCTTTGGAAAATCAAAGCGTCTATAATCTGACGCGCAAGACGATGATGGGTGTCGACTTGAATTATCAGTTTACGCCCAACCTGTCGGCCGGTGCGACGATTATGCATCTCTCTGAAATGCCGCTGACGACGAAAACAAGTTACGGTGATGAAACCGTTCGGAATACTTTGTGGGGATTGAATCTTTCTTACAAGGAAGAAAGCCAATGGCTGACGAATCTGTTTGATAAGTTACCTCTCCTGAATTTGACCCAACCGAGCCAGATCTCATTTAATACAGAGTTTGCTCAATTGATAGCCGGACATTATGAAAATGACGAGACAGGCGCTTACTCTTATCTGGATGATTTTGAATCGTCTCAAACAACTTTTGACATTTCTGATCCGTATCCTTGGCAACTATCCAGTGTCCCCTATCAGGAGGGGGCGGCGTTGTTTCCGGAATCAAGTTTAGTAAATGACATCGAATATGGGAAAAATCGAGCCTTATTGGCTTGGTATACAATCGATGAACTCTTTACTCGCAACAATTCTTCGTCGCGTCCTGATCATATTACGAATGATGATTTATCAAATCATTATGTCAGGGCGGTCGAGACTGACGAGTTATATCCGGAACGTCAGGAGGCTACAAGCGAGAGTACGACACTCAGTGTACTGAATTTAGCCTATTATCCGACGGAACGTGGCCCATACAATCTGGATGCAGATTATATCAATAGTGATGGGACGTTACAAAATCCGGAACAACGCTTCGGTGGAATGATGCGAAAATTAGACCAGACAGATTTTGAAACGGCAAACATCGAATATATTGAATTTTGGTTGTTAGATCCGTTTATATATAATCGGGAGTCATCTGGTGGGGACTTGTATTTCAATTTGGGGGAAATCTCGGAAGATATTTTGAATGACGAACATAAGTTTTTCGAAAACGGACTGCCGGTCGATGGAGATACGACACAGATAGAATATACTGTATGGGGAAAAGTACCGACTCAACAAAGTACGGTTTACGCTTTTGATAATACCTCTGGTGCACGTGATTTGCAAGATGTAGGGGTGAATGGACTTTCTTCGGAAGAGGAAATGAATTATGCTGCTTATCAGGAATATTTGGAAAAATTGCGGCAACGCCTCGATGCTTCGACAATCGCCGAGATGGAAAACGACCCGTTTGAACTCTCTCCTTTCTTCAATCCGTCGGGGGATAAGTACCATTATTTTCGCGGTTCTGATTACGACCAGGAGGAGGCGGACATTTTGACCCGTTATAAACGTTACAACGGAACGGAAGGCAACTCACAGGATATGGATAGTTCGACGGAAAATTATAGCACGGCAGCCAAAAGCAGTCCGGATGTCGAGGATATTAACCAAGACAATACGCTGAACAAGAACGAAAAGTACTTTGAGTATAAAGTAAAGATTACCCCTTCCGACACGGTTGTCGGGCAAAATTTCATCACAGATAAGCGGACGGTGAGTGTCCGCTTGCGGAATGGGGAAAGGGAAACCGTTTCGTGGTACAAATTCAAAATACCGATTGACCAATATCAACAGGTGATAGGAAACATTCGTGATTTCTCTTCCATTCGCTTTGTCCGTATGTATCTGACTGGTTTTAAAGAATCGGTTGTTTTGCGGTTTGGATCGTTACAGTTGGTACGTGGCGAATGGCGTACCTACGAGCAGGATTTGTCCGATCCGGATATGCCACCAGCCGTTGATGGGACGTTGGAGGTTTCGACCGTCAATATAGAGGAAAATAGTGACAGAGAGCCGGTCAACTATGTATTGCCGCCCGGTGTGAGTCGGGTTGTGGATCCGAGTCAGTCGCAAGTCATTCAGGAGAATGAGCAGTCTCTTTCGTTGAAAGTGACAGATTTGGCGGCGATGGATGCGCGGGCTGTGTATAAAAGTACCAACTACGACTTGCGTAACTATAAACGATTGCAGCTGTTTTCTCATGCGGAAGCGTTATCGCCGGATATGACAGGGTTGTCGAGTGGCGATTTGGCAGTTTTTATCCGTTTGGGTTCGGATTACAAGAATAACTATTATGAGTATGAGGTCCCGCTCGAAGTGACCCCTCCCGGAACTTATAGCCAGAACAATTCGTCCCATCGTGAGATTGTTTGGCCTGAAAGTAATAGGATGGATTTTCGGTTGGAAGTGTTAACCGATTTGAAGTTGGAACGTAATCGGGAGAAAAGTTCGTCGGGTAGCTCGGTGATTTTTTCTACCGAATATACCCGCACAGATCCCGACCATCCGCTTAACACGATAAAGGTTAAGGGTAATCCCACTTTGTCGGAGATAAAAGTAATTATGATTGGCGTGCGGAATAATTCAACAACGATTCAAAGTGCGGAGGTGTGGGTGAACGAACTCCGTTTGTCTGAGTTCGACGAAGAGGGAGGCTGGGCGGCAAAAACTGATTTGACGGTTGCTCTATCTGATTTGGGAACCGTCAACTTCAATGGACATATTGAAACGGCTGGGTTCGGGGCGCTCGATGAATCGCTGAGCGAACGGCGTATGGATGACTTGACGGAATATAACGTTTCCACCTCGCTTGAATTGGGCAAACTCTTTCCCGAAAAAGCACAGGTGAGCATCCCCTTCTATTATTCATATTCGAAAGAGAGCATTAAACCGAAATACAATCCGTTAGACCAAGATATTACGTTAGACCAAGCACTTGAAGAGGTGGATACGCAAGCCGAGAAAGATTCGATATTGAATATCTCACAAGAACAGACTATTACCAAGAGTTTATCACTGAACAATGTCCGCGTGAATATTAAAAGTGACAATCCCATGCCTTATGACCCTGCCAACTTTTCTTTCGGATATGCTTATAATAGCACGGAGTATAAAGATCCGGAGACGGAATATGAGAACACGAAGAATTATCAAGCCAATTTTACGTATAGTTACATCCCCTATATGAAACCGCTCAAGCCGTTTGACAAGTTAATCAAAAAGGAAAACAGTTATACACGTTTCTTCAAACAATTAGCGTTCAATCTGGCTCCGTCTATCTATTTTCAGACCGTGATGACACGCGATTATTATGAACGTCAGTTGCGGCAACTGACGAGTGATGGCACGACCACTTCCTTGCCGGTCACGTTCAGCCAGGAGTTTTATTGGGATCGGGCTTTCAGCCTGAATTGGGCGCTTACAAACAACCTGAATGTCACTTTTTCTTCCGGGACGAATGCCCGTATCGAGGAACCACATGTGCAGGTGAACAAGAAACTGAATCCGGATGATTATCATCTCTGGAAAGACTCCGTAATGAAAAGCATTGCCGATTTCGGGACACCGGAAGATTATGACCAGTCGTTTTCTGCCGTTTGGCAGCTTCCGATGCAACACATTCCCGTCTTGGATTGGACCAATGCTTCTGCGAGTTATCAGGCAACCTATAACTGGGAACGCGGGGCAACGGTTAGTGACGATGTTGAGTTGGGTAATACGATTGAGAACCAGCGCCAACTTAACTTGCAAACCAACCTGAATCTGCTTTCTTTGTATAATAAGAACAAATACTTGAAGAAAATCAACCAGAAATACAGTAACACGCGATCCACTGTACAAAAAAAGCAGAAAAAGCAGCCGAAAAAATTGGAAAAAAAGATTGTTTTGAGTCCGGACAGCAATGTCGTGGTTCAACACGGCATGTTTACCAAAAAGGTACAGATACGTGCCCGCGGAGCCGATGGGCGCATCTACAAACTCAAATACAAACCGATTAATTTCGCTCAGGTCGAGATTCTGAACCGCGATACGGCACATTTGACCCTGACCATCTATCCCGGAGTTTCCCGGAGGGAAGCGTGGACTACCCGAATGGTAGAACAAGGTACGCGCTTACTGATGTCGCTTCGTTCGCTCAACATTCAGTATATTCACTCTGCCGGTATGACTTTACCCGGTTTTCTACCGGAGGTGGGTGACCTGTTCGGACAAAAACGGTATTCCATTGGTATGGCGCCGGGGCTGGGTTTTGCTTTTGGGCGGGTAAGCCGCAGTTACATCGAGGAAGCGGCCGAGAAAGGATGGTTGGTGCAAGATGCGGAAAACAATCTGAATTCTGCTTATATAACAGGTACGGAAAACCTCAACATACAGGCCCGTTTGGAACCGATTCCCGGTCTGAAGATAGACTTGACGGCTTACCGGAATGATTCGCACAATGATGAGATTCAATATTATTATGACGGGATGCCGGAAATTCTGAGTGGAAGTTTCTCGATGACGACTGTTGCGCTTAGTAGTGTATTCGGGGGAAGTGGAGATGCTTCAGATGGATATGAGTCGAAGGCTTTCTCCAAGTTTCTTACTTACCGGGGGATCATTGCCGACCGTCTTGAAAACAGCTATGCCCAATTGACTTACCCAAACGAAGGGTTTATTAAAGAACTGGGTTTGGGAGGGCAACCGTATGATGCCGGGAGTGATGGCGAACAGGGTGTTAGTCAAAATTCGGCCGATGTCTTGATTCCTGCTTTTCTGGCAGCTTATACGGGGAAAGATCCTAACACAATCAGTCTTACGGCTTTCCCCTCGCTTCGGAGCCTGCTCCCGAATTGGAATATTCAATACGATGGTTTGACGCGTTTCCCGTGGATCAAGAAATATTTCAAGTCGCTGACATTGCAACATCGGTACAGTTGTGTTTATTCTGTCGGTTCTTATACTTCACATTCCAATTGGGTGAATGCCGGTAAGGATGGTTTGGGGTTTGTTCAGTCTGTTCTTACCGATTATCCGATGCCCTCTTTTCAATATTCGATTTCGTCTGTTTACATTACAGAGTCGTTCAATCCTTTATTAGGGGCTGATGCGACGTTGCTAAACGGCATGACTTTTCAGGCGGATTATACGAAGTCGCGTACGCTTTCTCTTAACACGACCTCTTATCAATTAGTGGAATCTCTTTCCGACAAGTTTACTTTTGGTTTTGGTTACACAATGCCGGAATTCAATAAAGTGTTGAGGATGAAAAAGACGAAAAACTTCAGCAACGATTTGACGCTTAACCTTTCTTTTTCCCTTGCGAAAACTCGTTCACTCATTCGCAAAA
Source organism: uncultured Parabacteroides sp. (assembly GCA_944323815.1). GTDB lineage: Bacteria > Bacteroidota > Bacteroidia > Bacteroidales > Tannerellaceae > Parabacteroides. The sequence continues at coordinate 6,604 of CALUTX010000039.1, forward strand.
TTGAAGAAGGTACGACACAAGCTACCAGCGGAAATCTCACAAAGACATTGGAATTTTCTGCCAATTATGGGTTGAGCCGTGCGTTGACCCTACGGGCGTTCTATGATTTACAGGTAAACAATCCGCTTTTATCCAGTACCTCTTACCCGACCACCGATTCCTCTTTTGGCATTAGCCTTGTGTTTTCATTGGCGCAGTAAGAAGAATGGAAGAAAATGCGTTTGGAGGGTATATAAAAAAAGATCGACCTGTCACAGGTGGATCTTTTTCAGAGTGTGTTAAAAATTTTTACCTATCAGAGAGTGAATGTATGATTTTTTATTCACTACAAAGAAACATATTTATTACTTCATGTGCAAATAAAATTGACAAAATGCCTGTTTTTTTCGGCAAATGGCGGTTTTTTGTAGCCGAATTTCCCTTTTTTAGGGATGAATGGAGTGCTTCCTCTTATTCCTTTAGGGTTAAATGATTCATAAGAGAAGGCAGGTAAGACTCGCTTATCGGGATTAATTCATTCCCGATTCGGATGCGCTTGTGCTCGATATAACTGATTTGGGCGAGCGAAACGATATAAGAGCGGTGTACACGACAGAACAGGCTGTTGTCCAGATGCTCCTCAAAATACTTCAAGCTGCTTTGTGAAAGGAGCGGTTTGCCTCCCGAACGGTGGATTTTGACGTAATCTCCATACCCTTCGATGTACATGATTTCTTCTCGTGGCAAACGGATGATTTTACTTCCCTCTTTTACAAAGATCGGCAGAGGGGATTGCTCTTTGTGGAGCAGTTGGTGCATTTCGGCAAGTGCTTTGTCCAGTTTGTCAAAATAAGCCGCCAGCGAATGAAGGGCGGCAGCATCTCCGTTGAATGAAATTCGATTTAACATAGTGTCTTTACTCTTAAATGGTTATGGTACAAATTAATGGATTTCTTCGGTGAACAAACGTTAAGCGCCGACGAGAAGCATAATAAACCGGGTGAATCGCCCGAAAGGAAGGGGTGAAAATATCAGCTTTATCTATCGGAGAGGATTTGCTTGATTTCTTCTTGAGTGAGTGAAAAGTTTTGGTTGTGTTTGATCCGCTCAAGTACCCGGTTGCCGATGCGACGAGCACTGGCTTCCGACGGGAAGGCACAGAGCGAATCAATGGCGGGGATGGTAGGCTGGTAAATCAACACTTTATGGTTCAACATCACTTTATACCCCCAACCATCCTGCCATTGAAATGTCTGTAACTCCCATTGCGGTTTTTGTTTTCGGGGTGTGCTCTCTTGCACATGCCGATAAACAAAGATTCCGCCCAGCAACAGTAGTAACAGACATAAGCCCCGGAAGATTTTTCTTCTAATCTGTTTCATCATTCGTCATCCGGATCATATTCGTATGGAAGCAATTCCCAAATGTCGTCGAAGCGGGTGTTACTGCTTCGCCCTGTGGTGACAAAGCCTCTTGAGCCGTTGGAGAAAGCGGCTGCACAGTAGCGGGCAGTTCCTTTGAAACCGTGAACCTCTTCCCAGACATCTGTCGAAGGATAATATTTCCATGTATCCGAACGGACACTGCCGTTTGTATCGCCGCAAGTCAGGTATGCACAACCGTCGATTACGAAGATGCTGGCATATCGGCGCACAATGCTGTAATCATCATCATAACTTTCATCCGACGTGTCGGATATGTCACGGAGTTGTGTCCATGTATCGGCTGTCGGGTCGTATTTCCAAAAATCGTCGATATATTCTCCATTGTTTTCCCCGCAACAGACGTATGCGATGTCGTCAATAACGAAACTGCTGGCTCCTCGCCGTTTGCTTCCGCCGATACTGGTGATTTGCGTCCATGTGTTGCTGGACGGGTTGAAACAGTAGAAGTCTTTTTCCCAATTTCCGCTGTAACCGGCACCGATATACCCTTTGCCGGAAACGCCGAACGAGACGGCATCGCTGCGCGAAGTACCGGGGAAGTCGGCCTTTTGTGTCCATGTGTTGGCCGACGGGTCATATTCCCAAAAGTCGTTGAGGTAGTTGATGCCGTCGTAGCCGGTTCCCATATACCCTTTGTCGTCGATGGCGAAAGCTGTTGCACTGTTGCGGGCTGTACCGGGGAAACTGGCTTTTTGGGTCCAGCTGCCGGTTGTCATGTCGTATTCCCACAGGTCGCTCATGCGGGCGTCGCTCGAGCTGCCGTCATAACCACATGCCAGATAGCCTTTGTTGCCGATCGTGAAATAAGCGGACTCGGCACGTGCCAACCCGTCGAAATCGGACATACGCACCCAGTGCCCGATCAAATCTTCGTCGTCATCATCCGAACAGGCGGTGAAAAGAACCGGAAGCAAGGCGAGCGAGAATGTCAATAATTTTTGATGTTTCATCTTTCAAACCGATTTGTATGTTGTTTTTGGCTGCAAAAAAAGAGGGCTTTCTTTTTCTTCACAAATGAAATCGGCCGGCGGGCGTTTTACTTCGGTGAAAGAGGGTAATCGGCGGGTAAATGTATTTTCCCGGCGGGAAACTGGCGTTTGTCGCCGGTTTGGCGGTTTAGGCTGGCAGGAATGGCCGACTCGTGGATTATTCTTGCGACATAGTATCGACTTGTACTTCTTTTGTACGCTAAAAAGGAAGAAAAATAAAATGGATAAGAAATGGATTCCGGGATGGTTGCTTGTCGGACAGTTGTTGCTCTTTGCTTGTTACGACGAAACCAATACGTATGGAGATAATTTGGTGGAGAGCGCTTTCCGCAACGTGATGGTCGATACCTGTACGGTGACGGTCACGTCGACTGTTATCGATTCGCTGGAAACGACCGGGCAGGGGCTTGCGCTGGTAGGTTGCTATACGCATCCGTCGTGGGGAACGGTCTCTGCCAGTGCTTACCTGCCCTATGCTACTCCATCATACAATACCGATGCCGATGAGACGGTATATCTCGATTCATTGGTACTGTCGCTCGATTATCAAGGCTATTCGATTGGCGACACAACGCAACCGATGCGGCTGACCGTCCACCGCTTGCAAGAGCGGATTTTCTTGAACGACAACGGTTACCTCTATAATAACTCTTCGTTTGCTTATGATCCGGAACCGATGGCCTCTTGTACCTTCCTGCCCCGTCCGGGAGAGGGAAGGAAAGTAGAGATCCGACTGCCCGACGAGTTGGGCGAAGACCTCTTGGAACGTCTGCACCGGCGTGACGATACGATGGAGGATGAACGTTTCGAGCAGTACTTCAACGGTTTGGTGGTCGTGCCCGACCCGACGGTCTGCCAGAGCGCGTTGGCATTCAGTGTGGGAGACTCGGCTTCGGCATTGATCCTGCATTACCGGATAGAGGATGCGTACGCCGAGGAAAGCGAATGCGTGATTTCTCCGAATACGGATAAGCAATTCTATCACGTGGACCATGACCGGAGCGGTACCGAGATGGATGGCCTACCCACGAAGAAGTTCGAGGTGGCCTCTGCCGACTTGGGTAACCGCGGCGTGCTTTTCGGGGGAATCGGTTGGTACAGCCGTCTCCAGTTCCCGCACTTGAATAACATTTTGGAGCTGGGCGAACGTGTCTCCATCGAGTCGGCTTACTTGAGGATTTATCCCGAAGTGGGCAGTTGGTCGGCAGACAATCCGCTTCCCGACAGCCTTTACCTCTATATCGTCGACGAGAACAATGTGGTGACGGATGCCGTGATGGACTATCTGGGTGAAGAGGTACAGAGCGGTACGCTTTACGAAGACGATACCTACCGGGAGAATACCTATTACTCCTTTGATGTCAGCGAGTTCATGCAAGAGGAGTTGGGAGCCAGCGGACAGTATAAACACGGCCTTCAGCTGGTATTTAATGACGACACCTATACGCAGACCTTCCGGAACATGACCTTCAACGACCAGCAGAGCGATTATCCGATTGTATTACAACTTATTTTCAAGGTATATGAAAGTTATTAGCCACCTTTTATCCCTTTGCGGACTCCTTGCTCCCTTCGGCGTGGCGGCACAGAACGATATGACGGCTTCGCCCTACTCCATGTTTGGTATCGGCGAGATTGTGAGCGGGCTTTCGGGCGTAAACGCTGCTATGGGCGGTGTTTCCATCGCGATGCGCGACGCTAAACTCATCAATGCCGACAATCCCGCCGGGCTGACTGCCATCGACACGTGCAGCCTGTTGGCCGAAGTCTCCGCCTTTGCCAAGTGGGAGTCGTACAAGTCGCGGGGAGGCCATACGGTGTTCACCGGCAACTTCTCCGGTTTTTCGCTTGCCGGGCGCATCGTACCTCGCTGGTACATGGCGGCGGGGCTCACGCCGTACAGCTCCGTCGGTTACTATTTCCAAAGTACGCAGGAGCTGGAAGGTTCGCCTGGCTCCTATTATACGAGCACCTTTTCCGGAAGCGGCGGATTGTCGGAGTTCTTTGTCTCGAACGCCTTTCGGATTCTGCCTTCCCTCTCGGTGGGGGCTAACGTGAGCTTTATCTGGGGAAGCATGACGGAAGAGGAGGAGCAAAGTTCGATGACGACTGCCGAGGAGATGAACGGCCATACTTTCTCGGCCGACTTCGGCGTGCAATATACCCACAGGTTCAGTCGCGATCTCAGCCTGACGGCTGGGGCGGTCTACGGCCTGCCGACGACCATCCGCTTGGAACGGACGGAGACGCTGGTACAGAATTCGGTTGAGACGACGGACGATTTGCGGAGCATACGCCAGCGCTTACCCCAATACGCTGGGGCAGGCGTGGCGCTGACCTACAAGCAGGCGACCTACGCGCTCGATTATACCTTTCGCCCGTATAGCTCGCTCACTTCCGAAGACAGCCGCGTCGATTTCTGCGACGTGCACGAATTGCGTGCCGGTTTCCGCTATGCACCGAACGTATTCGGCTCTTCGAGCATCTGGAAACGGATGGACTATAAGTTGGGACTCGTGCTTTCCACGCCCTACTACATGCAGGTGCGCGATCAGTCCGGCCCGGCTTGGCGTGCGACGGCGGGGTTGGGCTTCCCAATGGGGAACGGGCGGCTGCATACGGCTTTCTTTTACGAACGGGTCAACTTGAGTGGGGCGTTCCGTCGGGCCACTGTCGGGCTGACGGTTACCTATTCGCTCAGCGAGCTGTTCTACCGTGCAAGGTTGTAGCGAAGCGATACACCGAGCGGTGTAGAGCCTATGCACCGTCCTGTGTATAACCTCTACACCGCCCCGTGTACAGCCTCTACACCGCTCGGTGCATCGCCTCTACATCGTTCGGTGTGTCGCCGCATTACTCCTCCAGAATCCATTTCTTGAAAAGCGGCGTCTTGTTCTTGCTGATGACGATACGTTCCGGAACGGGCAGCAGCAGATTGACCGACAGGCGGCTGCCGAACCAGAGGGAGACGTCTTTAATCGCTTTGCTGGCGATGATGAACTGGCGGTTGGCACGAAAGAAACCGTGTGTATCGAGCTGTTCGCCCAGTTGGTCGAGGGTACGGTCTACGGGGTGCTGGCGGCCGTCGGCAGTATAGGCCGTCACCTTTTCTTGGGCGGTGTAGAAGAAGTAGACCGTTTCGACGGGGAGCGGGTAGAACTTGTCGGGGAGCTGTATCAGCAGGCTCTTGACGATATGGCGGTTCTGGATAATCTGGTTGGTCAGCAGGATATGCTGTTCCCGCTCGTCGGGACTGAAAAGGCGGAACTTATTGAGTGCCCGTTCGAGATCGGCGGGGCTGACGGGCTTCAGCAAGTAGTCGATGCTGCTCACTTGGAAGGCTTGCAGGGCATATTCGTCGTACGCCGTCGTGAAGATGACCGGCGCATTGACCTCCACCTGTTCGAAAATCCGGAACGCCGAGCCGTCGGCCAAATGGATGTCCATGAAGATAAGGTCCGGCTGCGGATTACTGCTGAGGTAGTCGATGCTATCTTTCGCACTTTCCAGTTCGGCTACTACTTCAACGGGGAGCACTCTGTTTTGTTCCAGGATCGCTCTTAGGCTGCGTACGGCAGCCGTTTCATCTTCTATGATAATTGCTTTCATCGTTTTGGGGTTTATAAGAGAGCGGAAGCACTACTTGGAAGCAGTGGTTCCAGTTGGTAATGCGAATATCTTTTCCCGTCAGCATCCGGTAGCGTCCCCAAAGATTTTTCAGTCCGATGCCGCTGCTCGTTTCTGTTTCCGCTTTGGGTTGGACACGGTTGGATACGACCAGTTGGTTGTCCGAGTTCGTGTAAATATCGATGTAGAGGGGAGACTGCCGGCTGATGAGGTTGTGCTTCACCGCGTTTTCCACCAAGGGCAGCACGCTCAGTGTCGGCAGGTACCACAAGAGCAGGGACGGTTCGGCTTGGATGGAGAAGAAAAGTTTCCCTTCGTACCGGACGCCCAGCAGGTAGGCGTAGGCCTTGACGAATTGGAGCTCTTCGGCCAGCGTGACCATCTCTTTCTGGTTACTTTGCAGGATGTAGCGGAAGACGTTCGAGAGTTCGTCGAGGTAGGTAAGTGTCTGTTCCTTCTCGCCGTTACGTATCAGGGCGTTCAGTCCGCTGAGCGAATTGAAGAAGAAGTGCGGGTTGATTTGCCCCATCAGGGCGTTATAAGAGGTCTGCCATTTCTCCGTCTTCAGCTGCTCGTATTCCAATTGCATCTGTTGCTTGCCGTGCAGCAGACGGATGAGCAGGGCGCAGAGCAGAATGGTCACCAGGACGAAGATGTGTTCCGTGATTTGCGGGTGTAGGAAGATGGGCGGTACCCGCCCGGAGGGGAATACGCCGAAATTGATTCGCGGGTCGTGCATCATCATTTCCTGCGGGTTGGGATGGATGCGAAACAGTTCCCGAAGCTCCGGGAAAGGGGTATGAAGCGCGAGGTTCATGCAGACGTTCAGTATCAGCGGGTGGAAGACGAACAACGTTGTCCCGGTGAAGAGCGTGATGCCGTTGGCAAACAGGATGGTCTTGTATTCCCGCTTCCCGAACAGTCGGTCGCCGATGCGGTAAAGCCCGCTGTCGGTTACGAACAGGAGGAAGGCGAACAGGAAAAACCATATCAAGGGGAAATAGAGGAAAAACTCGTCGACCTTTACGACGTCGGAGACGGGTACGCCTTTCGGAGCCGGAAACCGGAAACCGTAGTTGTGCATCAGCATCGAGAAGTTGACGAAAAGACTAAGCAAGACGGACATCGTAAGGCCGATGGGTAAGTCGTTTTTCTTTATCTGCAACATAGGCGTTTGGAATCTCTTGTCGCAAAAGTAGCGTATCTTCTCCCAGCAGGGAAAAGAAATCGACCAAACGGATAAAAATAGGGGTGAAGCGGAAAAATTGCCGGGCGAAGCATCCTGAAAACAGGTCGGCGGTCAATAAAAACGGGTCGGCAACCCTTTTCGATTGGCTGCCGACCCGTTTGGATTTACCCGGCGGGTAATTATTGTTTCCAGAAATTAGGCAACAAAATGGTCAGGACGGTGAATATTTCCAGACGTCCGGTCATCATCAGGAAGGACAATACCCATTTGGAGAGGTCGGGCACGGCGGAGTAGTTCCCGACAGGCCCTAAACTGCCTAATCCGGGGCCGACGTTCCCTATCGCCGAGATAGTGGCGCCAATCGCCTCGTCAAACGGGACACCGTCTAACATGAGTATGAGACATCCGAAAAGCACAAGCGCGATGTAGGCAAAAGCGAAGGCCAATATGCGGTGAACGGTGTCGCCCGAAAGAGCCCGTTTGTCGAGGCGTACGGGGATAACGGCGTTGGGGTGGGTCTGTTTCTTGAATTCATTGAGCAAGTTTTTGGAGAGTACGGCGAACCGCACCATTTTCAGTCCGCCGCAAGTCGAACCGGCACAACCGCAGACCGTCATCAGCAGCAGGGTGATTAACCAGAAGAAAGGCCCCCACGGGATATAATCGACTGTCGCGAATCCGCAAGAAGAGACGAGCGTACTGACTTGGAAGAGGGCTTGCCGGAAAGCTTCCTCGAAGTCGGTGATGAATCCATTGTACAGAATCCATGTCGTTGCGATAGCCGTTATGATGACGACGAACCATAGGAACCAGCGGGTCTCTTCATCTTTGAATAGCTTCTTGGGTTTTCCGTTCAGGAGGAAGTAATGCAGCGTGAAATTGATGGAGCCGATGAGCATGAAGAGAATAATAATATATTCGACGTAAGCCGAATCCCAGTAGGCAATACTGGTATTTTTAGTGGAGAATCCGCCGGTAGAGATACATGCGAATGCATGGTTAATGGCATCAAACAAGTTCATCGGCCCTGCCCACAAGAGACCGATTAACAGAATGGTCAGGAACAGGTAGACCCCCCAAAGCCGTTTGGCCACCTGGGTGATGCGTGGGCGAAACCGTTCGTGCGTGATACCGGTCGTCTCGGCGTTAAACATCTGCGTGGCTCCGCCTCCGATAATAGGCAATAGGGCGACAGAAAAGACCACCATGCCGATACCGCCCTGCCACTGTGTGAGGCTGCGCCAAAAGAGCAGGCCGTGCGGAAGCGATTCGATGTTGGTCAGGATGGTCGCCCCTGTCGTTGTGAACCCGGACATGGTTTCGAAATAGGCGTCCGTCACGTTGTCGATGTAACCACTTAAATAGTAGGGCAGCATCCCGAAGAAAGAGAGCAGTGCCCATGTCAGGGCAACAATCAACATGCCTTCCCGCCGACCAGCCGTGTATTCGTTGGCCTTGACGCCAATGAGTGTAAACAAAACGCCTGTCCCGAATAAAATTCCGCTCGATTGCAAAAGCGGATAAAAATCATTTTCTTTGTAGAACAAGGCAACTGCTGTGGCAGCCAGCATGAAAAGGGTTTCGAGGATGAACATCATCCCCAGCATTTTGATGATAAATCGAACGTTCAGCATAGTCGTTTAGTTGAAATAATCTTCGAGTTTACGCATGGCTGTGTCTAAGCAAAAGACAACGACGTGGTCATTGGCTTGGATGTGCGTGTCGCCTTTGACCATCATCGGCTTGCCGTCTCGTATCATACCTCCTAACGTGAGGTCTTTCGGCAGATTTAAATCTTTGACTTGCTTGCGCGTGATTTTGGAGTTCGGGCGAGCTACCAGTTCCGCTACGTCGGCGTTGGCAAATGTCAGGCATTTGACGTTCGAGACGTCCGCGTCGAGCAGTAGCTGGTAAATGTGGCTGGCCGCGATAAGTTTCTTGTTGATGACCGAACTGATGTCCATGTTTTCCAGATCGG
>CALUTX010000040.1 GCA_944323815.1 uncultured Parabacteroides sp.
GGGGGCATCGAAAGAGGAGGCGTTGGCCTATTGTGCGGAACATTTCGCCGACCTGGGCGACGACGAACGCACACAGGCCGTAGAGAGTGCCTATACCCATGTGGAGGAACGGGGGACGGAGCGGGCACAACAACAGCAGCAACAGCGTGTGGAGCGGGTCTGTGCCTACCTTTCGAGACGTTTTCACCTGCGTTGCAACGTCGTGCGTGGGGTGGTCGAATACCGCCGGAAACGGTCGAAAGACAAACGTTTCCACCCCGTCACCGACCATTGGGAGAACAGCGTCTGGCGTGAGCTGCAAAAAGAGGGCTGCCTCGTCAGGCTTCACGAGGTGCATGCGGTGGTCTATTCCGACTTCAGTGAGGAATATGATCCCTTTGTCGCCTATTTCAACAGCCTGCCGGCGTGGGACGGCGTGACGGATCACATCGCCCAGTTGGCGCAGACGGTGGTCACCGACCGCCCCGACTATTGGTACCACTGCCTCAAGAAGTGGCTTGTGGCGACCGTTGCTTGTGCCACCGACCCGACCAAGGAGAACCATTCCGTCCTGCTCCTGAGCGGTTCGCAGGGCATCGGGAAGACCACGTGGTGCCGCCGTCTGGTGCCGCCTGCCCTGGCGGAGTATGTCTATTCGGGCAATGTCGATCCCTCGTCCAAAGATGCCCTGTTGCTCCTGAGCGACTGTTTCCTGATTATCCTCGACGAGCTGTCGGGACAGAGCCGCATGGAACTGAACCGGCTGAAGGCGATGATTACGAAAGACGCTGTGCGCGAGCGGCGTGCCTACGCCCGCAATGCCGAGTGGTACGTGCGCCGGGCGTCGTTCGTGGCGACGGTCAACGACAGCCAAGTGCTGACCGACCGCACCGGATCGCGCCGTTTCCTGTGCTTCGAGGCGAAACAAATCGACTACACCGCGCCCATCGACCATGCCGCCATCTACGCACAGGCACGTGCCCTGCTGCAAACCGATTTCAAGTATTGGTTCTCGGACAACGACATCGTCGAGCTGAACCGCAACAATGAAGATTTCCAGCAAAGCAGTCCTGAAGAGGAGCTTTTTTTCACTTATTTCCGTCGTCCGGAGCGTTTTGACGCCCCTCTTTACCTCTCAAGTAGCGAGATTTTAAGCAAAATAGCCTTAAATGCCAAGATTTCCGTTAACACATTGAACGTCGTTAACCTTGGAAAAGTGCTCAAAAAAGAGGGTTTTGAGCAGAAAAGACACTATAATAAACGCACCTATGCGGTGATTGAATTGAATTTTGAGCAGGTGAAGGCGCGTCAAATGGGGATTTCAACGGATGGTGACTCTGCTCGTAATAGTGATGATAATAAGAAAGATAATGGTTTGGATGCGTCTGAACAACGTCTTCCGTTTTAAGTTTCACCATGACAGATCATGACAGATATGACAGTGAAAAATGCATTTTTGAAAACCCTTATGCTGAAAGTGTTAAAAATAGGGTTTGTTGTGTTTACATATTTTGGCTTTTGGTTTGTATAAAGTTTGAAAAAACGCATTTTCACTGTCATATCTGTCATAGATTTTCCTTTCCCGCCCCGAAAAAAACGGCTGCCGAGCGAGGGAAAACGGAAAGCGAGCTTTTGATAATTGTCAATTAATTCCTACATTTGCCAAAAAACAAAACCGAAATATGGAAAATAGGAAACCTTTCGTTTGTTTTTGCGTGGATTGGTAATAGGATATTAAAATATTGATTATGTTAGCATGGGTATTTACAGTAGGGCTGGTCATTGCGGTCGCTTTTTTGATTTGGACATATACGAAATGGGGTAAAAAGTGGTTGAAAGAGTTGTAAGGCAATTGTCAATTATCAATTGTCAATTCCTCACGGTTCCCCCAGATGCTCCACGATGCAAGCCACCATCTTGGGGGTGAAGCTGCGCAGGCCGGGGCGATAGCCTAAGGCGGCGAGTTTGTCTTTCAAAGCATGTTGGTAGTTGATCCAACGCCAGAGCTGCATGATGGCAGCCCGGCGCGTAAGATGCGGGTTGTAGCATACAGCCAGTTCACCCACCCCGTATGCACGGATACGAAAAGCTGTTGTCTCTATCATTTGTCATTCCTTTATCATTACCTAAAGATAAACAATAAATCCCTGAAAAACAAATATCAAACGGTCTTTTCTATTCTTTAACCGCGAAAAAACGCCTCTTCGTCACGTCTGTTCCTGTTGGTCTTCAACGGGTGGAGGCGGGGGATGTACCTTTGTTTTGTAATCGATTACGCGAGATAAAGGAGTATGTATTTTAAAACAAAACAGGAATGGCAGTCAAGTATCATTTGGTTTTAAGGAAGAATCTGAGCCGGGAGGTGGAGCCGGGACAGGAACAGCTCTATTATGCGCAGACGCGGGCGACGCGTACCTGTACGTTCGAGGAGTTGTGCGACCTGATTGCGGAGAGCTCGACGGCTTCGAGTGGCGATGTCAAGTTGGTGATCGACCGGCTGACGAAGTTTCTTGCCAAGTCGTTGGAGCGCGGCGAGGTGGTGCAGTTTGGCGAGTTGGGTAATTTTCAGCTTTTGTTGAGTAGTTCGGGTAGCCTGACGACCGAGGCGTTCTCGGCGGCCCAGCTACGCAAACCGCGTCTTTGTTTCCGTCCGGGGGCACTCTTGCGCAACCTGACGCAGACAGTGAAGGGGGAACGAATCACTTTCGAACCGGTAGAAGGGGAGGACGAAACCGGCGGATCCGGTGAGGATGAGGAGCGACCGGGAGGACTTTAGGAATTGACAATTAGTGAATTGACAATTGACAATTAAAAAAGTATGGAGAAGCAGGTTTTCATAGACAAGTATGGGGAGATGGCGCGTATGGCGGGTGAGTTGTACGGGTTGAATCCGGTGGTGATGCTGGCGCAGGGTGCGCTGGAGTCGGGGTGGGGAGAGTGCGTGTTGGCGGCGAAGTATAACAATTTCTTCGGCATTACGGGGTATGGCGTGACCAACGCTTATTGGCATGGCGGGAAAACGGATTTAGGCAACGGGGGATTGCAGTTTAGGCGGTATGATTCGCCGCAGAACAGTTTTCTCGATTTTGCCCGGCTCATCCACACCGCCTATCCGCAGGCAGCGGCCGTCAGCTTTTATCCCGAAGCGTATGCCCAGGAGATGGCGTACAGCCGCTATATCTCGGAGGCGAACGGCGACAACCGCTTGGCTTATCGGCGGGCGTTGGTTCGGATTGCGAAGGATGTAAAGGGGATTTATTTAAGCAGTAGTAGAAAATGAAAGAGAAAGTTAGGAAGGTGCTGGAGTTTGTGAGGGCGCTGATCGAGTTTTTGCTGGGACTGGGAAAGAAACAGTAAGAATTGACAATTGATAATTGACAATTGACAATTGGGCTTCGCGCTCGGTAATTGTCAATTGTCAATTGTTAATTGTCAATTTATTTATTCCCACTCAATCGTTGCAGGTGGCTTCGAGCTGATGTCGTAGACAACGCGGTTGACGCCTTTCACTTTGTTGATGATTTCGTTGGACACCTTCGCCAAGAACTCGTAGGGAAGTTGCGCCCAGTCGGCGGTCATGGCGTCGGTAGAGGTGACGGCGCGGAGGGCAACCGTGTTCTCGTATGTCCGCTCGTCGCCCATCACGCCTACGGAACGAATCGGGAGCAGGATGGTACCTGCTTGCCAAACCTTGTCGTACAAGCCCCATTCGCGCATCAGCGACATGTAGATGTCGTCGGCATCTTGCAGGATACGTACCTTTTCGGGGGTGATGTCGCCCAAGATACGGATACCCAGACCCGGTCCGGGGAACGGATGGCGCTTGATGAGGTGCGGTTGCATACCTAACTCGATTCCCACGCGGCGCACTTCGTCTTTGAACAGCAGGCGCAACGGTTCGACCAGTTTCAGATTCATCTGTTTGGGCAGGCCGCCTACGTTATGATGGCTTTTGATGACGGTTCCCGTGATGGAAAGCGATTCAATCACGTCGGGATAAATCGTCCCTTGTCCGAGCCATTTGATGTCTTTCAGCTTGCGGGCCTCTTCGTCGAAGACGTCGATGAAGCCTTTGCCGATGATTTTACGTTTCTTCTCCGGGTCGGTTACGCCGGCCAGTTCGCTATAAAACTTCTGCTTGGCGTCTACCCCGATGACGTTCAGTCCCAGATGCTCATAATCTCTCAAGACGTTTTCAAACTCGTTCTTGCGCAGCAGACCGTGATCAACGAAGATACAGGTCAGGTTCTTCCCGATAGCCTTGTTCAACAAAACAGCCGTGACAGACGAATCGACGCCACCGGAGAGGGCAAGGATTACCTTGTCGTCGCCCAGTTTCTCCTTCAGTTCGGCGACTGTCGACTCGATGAACGAAGCCGGCGTCCAGTCTTTGGCGCATCCACAGATGTTCAGGAAGTTGTCGAGCAGTTTCGTCCCGTCGGTCGTATGGAATACCTCCGGATGGAACTGTACGCCCCAGGTCTTTTCTCCTTTCACGTGGTAAGCAGCCGCCTTGACATCGTCGGTGCTGGCGATAATCTGGAAATTCTCGGGGAGCGAGGTGATGGTATCGCCGTGCGACATCCAGATTTGCGAACCCGTCTCAATGCCTTTCAACAGCTCGTCGGTCGAATCGATGGAAGTCAGGTTGGCACGCCCGTATTCGCGTGAGTTGGCCGGTTCCACTTTTCCGCCGGATGTATAGGCCAGGAATTGGGCGCCATAGCAGATTCCCAATACCGGATATTTCCCCCGTATTTCACTTAAATCGGCTTTGAACGCATTGGCATCATACACCGAATAGGGGCTTCCCGAGAGAATAACTCCCTTCACATCTGTTGCATCGTGCGGAAACTTGTTGTAAGGAACAATCTCGCAATACATATTCAACTCACGGACCCTACGCCCGATTAATTGAGTCGTTTGCGAGCCGAAATCAAGAATAATAAGTTTTTCGTGCATGCAAGTTATATTGTTTATATGATTATCCGAAGCAAAGGTACAAAAAAAAGCGTTGATAGAGCTATTTTCGGATTCTTTCCGTCACCGGTTCGCCCGATTCCACTGCATATCCCTGTAATTCTACATAGTCTACGTTGATGGAACTGTTGGGTTTCAACTGGACAAACAGGGTCGTCAGGCGTGCCTGTACCCCGTTGATGGTGAGGAAACCGGCGTATCGTTCGCCCTCTTTCTTGATGGTGATGCGTCGCTCGGGATAGGCGCTGAGGGTGACTTGGCAGGAGTCGTCGCCTTTTTCCACCACTTTATACCCATACGCCAGTTTGCGTTGGATGAAACTGAGGTCGTCGATGGCGCCCGGGCGGTCTGTCCGGTTTACCCAATAGACTTTAATCGGGTCGTCGATGTCCAGCTTCCCGTTGTCCAGCCTCGCATCGTAGCAAACCAGATTCTTGTTGAGGCTGCGGGCAATGTGAAAGAGGCGTTCCGGAGTGAGCGCCGTGTCGTCGTCGGGCGTGACAGCCCATGCCGTCGAGAAGGTAAGGAGGCTCAGAAGGAGCCGATATAACCACTTGTTCATAATCGGATTGTTTTGGACACAAAAATAAGCGAAATCGGACAAGTAAGCAAGAAAATGGAAATAGCCGGGAAGTAATCGGATCTACATTGGGGGAAATCAAAAGAATCATTACATTTGCACATAAAATTAAAAAAAAGAAGGAAACGATGAATCCAAATGTTAGAAATATAGGCCTGTTGGCTTGCTTGTTTTTTCTCCTTTACCCGCTGCAAATGGCTGCACAGCCGATAAAAACCGGTGCCGAACGGATGGAGATTGTGACCCGTCTGTTGGAAGGGAAACGGGTCGGATTGGTTGTCAATCAGACATCCATCTTGGAAAAGCCACAAATCCATTTGTTGGATACCTTGTTGGGCGCGTCTATCCAAGTGGTGAAGATCTTCGCCCCGGAACATGGGTTTCGCGGTACGGCAGAAGCCGGCGAGGAAATCCAGGACAGCCGGGACGTGAAAACCGGACTACCGATTATCTCCCTTTATGGCAACAACAAAAAACCGACAGCCGAACAGTTGGCGGGTTTGGATGTCGTCGTTTTTGACATTCAGGATGTGGGTGCCCGTTTTTATACCTATATCAGTACGTTGCATTATGTGATGGAGGCTTGTGCCGAAAACGATGTGGAGCTGGTGGTGCTGGACCGTCCCAATCCGAACGATTATGTAGACGGGCCTGTACGCGAAGAGCGTTTCCGTTCGTTTGTCGGGATGGACCCGTTGCCGGTTTTGCATGGGCTGACGGTGGGTGAACTGGCGCGTATGATCAATGGCGAAGGGTGGTTGAAGAGTGCCCCGGACACTTGCCGATTGCAGGTTGTCACCGTGGAGAATTGGCGGCATGGAGACCCCTATTGGCTGCCGGTCAAACCTTCGCCCAATCTGCCGAACGACGTGGCAGTCCGCCTTTATCCTTCGCTCTGTTTCTTTGAAGGAACCGTGATCAGTGTGGGGCGCGGGACGTATCACCCCTTTCAGATGATTGGGGCACCGGATACCTGTTACGGTGATTTTACCTTTACGCCCACCTCTTTGCCTGGATTTGACTTGAAGCCGATGTACGAAGATCAAGTGTGCTATGGCGTTAATTTGCAGGAATATCCCTTTAAAGGAGGATTGACCTTGGAGTTCCTGCTCGATTTATACGAGAAGGCCGGGAAGGAGCAGGCTTTCTTCTTCTCTCGCCCGCAGTGGTTCGATTTGTTGGCTGGAACGAAGGAACTGCGTTATCAGATTATACGCGGGTTTACGGAGAAAGAGATACGAGCCAGTTGGCAACCGGCGTTGGAAAAGTATAAGCAGATTCGGAAAAAATACCTGTTGTATCCCGATTATCGGTAGACGTTTTTGGGTAGATGGAAAAAGAGAGCCCGAAGGGTGTGATAGGCATCCTTCGGGCTCTTTGTTGGTATGACGCAAACACCTTATTGTTTAGAGAGCGTCAATACGGCTTCCCCAGCTGCATCGACGAGTTGCATCTCTTGTTCAGTCTGACCGGCTTTGACCGCTTTGACTGCCCCGATGGCTTTCAGGACGGCTTGTTCCGTCGCCATATCCGGGCACGCCATCATGGTCGACATACCGGGATTGAAAACAAGTGAAGAGGCATCTTTCTCGTCTTCCTGCTTGAAAGTCGCATTGAAAATATTGCATCCCGTATTGCCATGTACACGCATTTCCTTCAGATTAAATTCCAAAAAGGGAGGTTCTTCCGTTTGAATCTTCTCCCCGTTTACGGCTGTAATCGTCCATTTCCCCTCTAATTGTTTGATATCCGTTTTAGTTGTTGCGCATGCGCACAAAAGCCCGGCACATAACGCCGGAATCATTCCTACGAATAAAAGAATCTTTTTCATACGTTGTTATTTATAATAGTCTTTCATTACAGAAGACGTTATTTCCCCTGTAAACGTTCCCGAACGGGGGTGTTATTAATGTTTTTTAAAAAATAGATGCCCGTTTATAGATGTTGCATCCGCCCCTTCAGCTCGTTTAGCATGTTCACACGTTCCAAGGAGAAGGTATTGTCGTGCGTTTGTAAGTATTCAAGCAGGATGAGGGCACGTTGCAGGATGGCGCTCTCTTCATCGGGGCGGAGATAGCTCTCTTCGATGAGGGTTTTGACACCGATTTCGAGACGCAGCAGACCCCCGTCGTCGTCTTGGTTGAGGCGTTGGACGAGCGTGTCGGGCTGCTCGGTCATCAACGTCTGGTAGTCCAGCTTGAGGGAGGTGTAAACGGTTTGTATCAACCCGGGATTATGCCGGGCTGCATTTGTATTGCGGTTGGTGACGATTTGGAGCACGACCTTTGCCAGCTCCTCGATTTGTACCATGATGAAATCTCTTCGTAACATAAAAAAACAATTAGCAATTAACAATTAGCAATTGACAATTGACAATTATTTTTTCACCGAGCGCGAAGCCTAATTGTCAATTGTCAATTGTCCATTATATTGTGGTAAAGAAAAGGCAGAGCAACAGGGCGTAGAGGAAGACGTTGCGCGCGGTATGACCCAGCGTACGGTTCAGGGCGCGACCTTCGAGAGTGAACAGTTCGCGTGTCGTATAGAAGCAGGCGGTGAACAGCAGGGCGAAGAGGAACAACATCCACCAGTCGGCATAGAGCAGGAGCGGAAGCGTCAGCAGCAGGGCGATACATTCGTTGGCGATATAGAAGATGCGTCCGAAACGTCGGCCAAAAAGGACGATGGTGGTCCGTTTGCCGACAGCTTTGTCTTGCTCATAGTCCCGATAATTATTGACCACCAAGATGTTCACCGAAAGCAAACCTATGGCGACGGAGAGCAGAAAGGAGAGCAGGGAGAAGTGCAGCGTCTGTATGTAATAGGTAAAACAGAGCGGAACAATCCCGTAGAAAAGAAGCACGCAGACGTCGCCCAGTCCGTTGTATGCCAATGGGAAAGGGCCGGCGGAATAGGCCATGACGCCGATAGCAATGGCCACACCGACGAAGAGCAGACGCCAGTCGGCAAATGGCAGCAGGAGCAACCCTGATAAACAGGCCAGTCCGAGTGTGATGAACGTCCCGATTAGCATGGCCCGCGGGGTGATCCAGCCTTGAGCAACGGCACGTTCCGGTCCGAGCCGATTTTCGCCGTCTGCACCTTTTTTGAAATCGAAATAGTCATTGGCAAAGTTGCTGGCGATTTGGGCAAAAAGGGCGACCAAAAAACAGAGGATGGCCGGCCGGATGTCGAATATCCCTTCATAATAAGCCAAGGCACATCCTAACAGGACGGGGCTGATTGAAGCGGGCAAAGTACGGGGGCGTGCGGCTTCGAGCCACGCACAGGCAAGCGATTTGTTGTCTTTCATCTTTTTCTCTTGAGAATTTGCTTGCAAAAATAGAAACAAAAAGAGGATAATGTTTTTTTTATAAGGAAAAAACCTATCTTTGCGGCATGAAAAATTTCCTATACATAATGGCCTTTTTAGTCGGGGTTTGTTTCTTTGCATGGGATGGATTGCAAGGAGATAAGGAAGCGGCCGATGGTATGTCGGTTCAGACGGAGGCATTGGTAAAAGGGAAAAACCAGGCAGACGACATGCAGCATAAACTGGAGGCCTTGAGCTGCGAATTGGCAGGGAGCAACTGCCTGACGCCACGCCGGGTCGTGCAGAGTGTCAATACATCGGTCAATGTCCGTTTTTTGAAAATCTTAGAGAAAACGATTCAGTATATTCGCTTGAAAGAGGTAAATCTTTTACGAAAAGTCTTTGAAGAAGTAACGATAGACGAAACGATAAATGTGTCTACTCTTCTTTGCCGCAGGGGATATCATGTCTACGGGCTGCGGAAAATAATCATTTGATTTTGTGGTGTCTAAGGAAAATTATGTCTTTATGGAATAACTATGTTCCGTAAAGTCCTTTCGTGTGTGTATTTGTGCTCACGATAAAAATCAAATGTATGTCGTAAAAGAAATGTTCAACCTAAATAAAGATAGAAATGAAAATTAATAAAGACTTGGTGGATGCCACTTTGATGTTGTCATTCATAATTTTGGTGTTGGTCGGAACGACCGACTTTGCAAACGTGGTGATGAAACACGTATTGATGGGAATACTTGCCGTTATAAGTATCGCTATGGTTGTTTTGCGGGTGCTTTACGCTCGTCAGGCGCAAGCGGATGGCGAGCAAACGGGCGATGAGAAAGAGTGATAACTTCCATAATTTAAATTAAATGAGAATGTCTTATACGCTTCCTGTTGCTTACTTCGTGGTGATCTCGAGGTTCTCCGAGATATGTTTTTCTGCCTATAAAACAACTTGCTGTTTACTTGGTTACGGTAATTGATTTTGCCGAGGCAACAGGAAGCAAGACATTCCTTTTTATTGTGCCATTAAATATTGCTTGAAACCGTTGAAATCATGGCTGAGCGCCACACGCTGTTTTTCCCCTTTCATAAAGGATTTTAGCGTCGGAGGGATTTCGATTTCTTTTCCTAATATAGCGTCGATTGTATCTTTGAACTTGGCGGGATGAGCCGTCTCTAAGAACAGACCTGTTTCGTCTGAAGCCAACGGGTAGTCCACCAATGCTTGATACCCGCAAGCCCCGTGTGGGTCTAATAAATACCCTGTTTTTGTATAAGTCCGCTTGATTATCTCTGCAATTTCCTCGTCGGTGAATCGTGCCCCGCTGATTTGTTTGCCGATTTCTGTATACGGATTTCCCCTCCGGGAAAACAGATCTATGATGCGGGCAAAATTGCTGGGGGCGCCTACATCCATGGCGTTCGCAATGGTTTGTACGGATGGACGAGGTTGGTAAATGCCGGTGTGCAAGTATTCCAGGAAAACATCGTTCCGGTTGTTGGCTGCGATGAAATGCTTGACCGGGAGCCCCATCCAGTAGGCAAACAGACCGGCTGTGATATTCCCGAAATTCCCACTGGGGACGGAGATAACCAGTTTGTCCGCTTTTCCTATCCGGTCTAATTGCGCATAGGCATTGAAGTAATAGAAGGATTGGGGGAGAAAGCGGGCGATGTTGATGGAATTAGCAGACGTCAGTTTCATCCGTTGGTTCAATTCGTTATCCATGAAAGCGGATTTTACCAACGCTTGGCAATCGTCAAAAGTACCGTCGATTTCTAACGCAGTGATGTTCTGTCCGAGTGTGGTGAATTGACATTCTTGTATGGGGCTGACTTTCCCTTTGGGATAAAGCACGTATACGTGGATACCCGGCACACCTAAAAAACCATTGGCTACGGCACTTCCTGTGTCTCCGGAGGTGGCAACCAGCACGTTCACCTCTTTGATTCCCTCTTTTTGGATGAAATAACCCAATAGCCGGGCCATGAAACGTGCTCCCACGTCTTTAAACGCAAGTGTGGGGCCATGGAAGAGCTCCAAGCTGTAAATATTGTCGTGTACCTGTACAACAGGCGTTTCGAAAGAAAGTGTGTCCCGGACAATCCGGTCAAGCACTGCCGGTTCCATATCTTCACCAAAGAACGCTTGTGCGACGAGGCAAGCGATTTCATGGAAAGATTTTTCTTTTAAGTGCGAGATGGTGCCGGCGTCCAGCGACGGAATCCGTTCCGGCATGTATAAACCTTTGTCGCCGGCAAGCCCTTTGACGACAGCTTCTTCCAATGAGGCGAGAGGAGCCTGCCTGTTTGTACTGTAATAGTTCATAATAACGCTTTTATAAATTCATTCTTTTCTAAAATGCCATATTTGCCTTGCGTGACGGAATATTCATCAAACCGGGTGACTGCATCCGGTGTCTCTCCGGGTTTGTAAATCAAGAAGGGAACAGGAGCATTGGTATGCGTCCGAATGGCACAAGGCGTTGGGTGATCCGGAAGAACGGCCATGGCTACCGGTTGCTCCCACTTTTGCAGCTCTTCAAAAATGGGGCCAATCACCCGTTTGTCCAAATCCTCGATGGTCTTTATTTTGAGCGCGACATCTCCTTCATGACCGGCTTCGTCACTTGCTTCGACGTGCAGGTAGACAAAATCATCTGTTTGTAGGGCTTCGATAGCCGCTTGGGCTTTTCCCTCATAGTTCGTGTCGTAAAGTCCGGTCGCACCTTCCACGTTGATGATGCGCAGTCCGGCATAAACGCCTATTCCCCGTATCAAATCGACGGCAGAGATGACAGCGCCCCGTTTGAATCCATACATCTGTTGCATGGTCTGCATGGCCGGGCGATACCCCGGAGACCAAGGCCAGATGCTGTTGGCCGGGTCTTTCCCTTCAGCCAGCCGTTTTTGGTTGACGGGATGCGCAGGCAATAGCTGCTGAGATTTGACAATCAAATCGTTCAATAAATCTGCCGTATCTTGCGCTTCAGGAACTTCTGCCTGAATCAGGAACGGGCGAAACGGTTGCAGCGGTATATCGTGAGGCGGCGTGCAGTTTAATCGTTTGTCACCTCCTTTTATCACGAGTAGATGGCGATAGGATACACCGGTAAAGAAATGGATGCATTCCGATCCCAATCGCTCATTCAAGAAATGGATTAATTCGTCTGCCTCCTGCGTCGAGATGTGGCCGGCTGAATGATTCTTCAGCGTTTCTCCCTCCACGCAGACCAGGTTACAACGCATCGCCATCTCTCCGGGTTTTAGGTCATAGCCGATACTGGCTGCTTCTAACACGCCTCTGCCTTCATATACGGTCGGCAGGTCATAGCCCAGTACGGACATGTTTGCGACTTCGCTTCCTGGATGAAAACCGTCGGCCACCGTTTTCAGTCGGCCGGTTACTCCCAGTTCCGCTAATTTGTCCATGTAAGGTGTATGGGCAAATTGAAGTGGGGTTTTTCCTCCTAATGCGGCTATCGGTTCATCCGCCATGCCATCCCCAAGGATAATGATGCTTTTCATAAGGCAAACTTTTTATTGTGTATGTTATCGTATATTCGCAATGGATATAATATCCGCAAAAACACCGGCTGCCGTTACATCCGCACCGGCTCCGTAACCTTTGATAATCATTGGATATTCATGATACCGCTCGGTGGAAATCATGATGATGTTGTTACTCCCTTCCAATTCATAGAAAGGATGATGGGAATCCACTTCTCGCAGGCCTACTGCACAACGGCCGTTTTCCATTTGGGCGACAAAACGAAGGCGTTTGTGCTGCGCCTCCAGTTCTTGTCTTTTTTGCTCAAACTGAATATCGAGTTCTTGAATATGTTGCCAGAATTCCGCTAACGAACCTTCAAAATAGCGGTCAGGGATGAAGAGGTCGCATTTGACATCTTCCTGTTCGACGACATAACCTGCTTCGCGTGCCAAGATGACCAATTTGCGTATCACATCTTTGCCACTTAAATCAATGCGTGGATCGGGTTCGGAATAGCCCTCTTCTTTGGCCATCAAAATGGCTTTGCTGAACGGGATATGCACACTTAATGTGTTGAAGATGAAATTCAGCGTACCGGAGAGAACCGCCTCCAATTTGAGTATGTGGTCGCCGCTGTTAATCAAATCGTTCATCGTGTTGATAATGGGCAGTCCGGCCCCCACATTCGTTTCGAACAGGAATTTTACGCCGCGATGGCGTGCCGTCTCTTTCAGTTTGATATAGTTGTCATACGAAGAAGAGGCTGCTATCTTGTTGGCTGCAACAACCGAAACGTTATGATTCAGTAATGTCTCATAGATGTCTGAAATGGATGCATTGGCAGTGCAATCCACAAATACGGAATTGAAGATATTCATTTTCAGAATTTCTTCTTTTAAATGTTCCGGCGAGCTGTTTTCGCCGTTCTCTTTCAGTTCGTGGATACAGGTCTCCAGATTCAAGCCTTCCCGGCAGAAAAGGGCATGTGTGCTATTCGCTACACCTACCACGTTGAGCTTTAGCCCGTTTTGTTTCATCAGCTTGGGTTGCTGTATCCGGATTTGCTCTAACAGGTTTCCGCCTACTGTCCCTACGCCTACAATGAATAAATTCAACACGTTGTAGGCGGAAAGGAAAAAGGAATCATGTATGGAGTTTAATGCTTTCCGCAGATATTTGAGTTTGATTACAAACGAGATATTGGTTTCGGAAGCTCCTTGGGCACAGGCAAGAACACTGATACCTGCTCGTCCGAGCGTACCGAAAAGCTTTCCTGCGATACCCGGCGTGCGTTTCATGTTCTCACCCACGATGGCTACGGTAGCCAAATCCTTTTCGGCCACGGTGTCGCTCATGTCGCCTTGGGCGCGTTCGAGTGCAAATTCTTCATCCAATACTTTGACCGCCAAATCGGCATCTGCATTGCGGACGGCAAACGTCGTATTGTTCTCCGAACTGGCTTGCGACACCATGAACACGCTGATGCCGTTCTTTGCCAATGTCTTAAAAATACGGTAGTTGACGCCAATCACGCCGACCATTCCCAATCCTTGTACCGTAATTAAGCAGGTGTCATTGATGGACGAGATACCTTTAATCAAGGCTTTCCCCTCGTCCTTTACCTTGTCTTTGGTGATATAGGTTCCGCGTGCCGTCGGGTTGAAGGTGTTCCGGATGCGGATGGGGATGTTCTTGTGGTATACGGGATAGATGGTTGGCGGATAAATCACTTTGGCTCCGAAGTTACACAGCTCCATCGCTTCCGTGAAGGAGAGCCGGTCGATGACGTATGCCGAACTGATGACACGCGGGTCTGCCGTCATGAAACCATCTACGTCAGTCCAGATTTCCAACCGTCGTGCGCCCAGCGCTGCCGCCAAGATGGCAGCCGTATAGTCCGAACCGCCACGCCCCAGATTGGTCACTTCTCCCTCGATGCTTGAAGAGATAAAACCGGGAACGAGCGCCACTTTGGGCAGTGGGTTGAATGTCTCTTCAATCAGCTGGTTGGTTACGTCGAAGTCTACAATGTGTTTGTTGAACTGCTTGACGGTCTTGATGAACTTGCGCGAGTCGAACAGCTGGGCATCCTTGATGACGTTGGAAACAATCAGCGACGAGATGCGTTCGCCATAACTCACGATGGTATCTGAGGTTTTCACCGACAGGTCGTTGATAAGGTAGACACCTCTGTAAATATTTCCCAACTCATCTAACAACGCCATGACCTGCTTTTGTACTTCGATGCGTTGTACCTTGTCGGGCAGTACGCCCTGTATGACATCCAAATGGCGGGTGATGATTTCCGAAAACTCCCGTTCGTATCCCACATCTCCGTTGGTTGCCATTGCCGCTGTCTTCAAAAGCTTGTCTGTAATGCCGCCCAATGCGGACACGACTACAATGACGGGTTCTTCGACTGATTCTACAATCTGTTTGACACTTAAAATGCTATTCACGGAACCTACCGACGTTCCGCCGAACTTTAATACTTTCATTGCTATATATGGGTGGTTGGAAAAATACAACCGTGATGTTAAGTGATTAGTAAACCGAATTTATTTTTATATACATGGAAGATAGTATGAACTACCCTCCGGGTAGCTGTTTCTACCCTTTTTGAAATGAGAATTATACCTTACCCCCGCAAGGGGTCATCAGGGCCCAAGTGTGATATGCGAAGCCTTTTAATGTCATTGGTTATTCGGTTATATATGATTTACGACGGCAATATTACATATAATTTTTTAAACGGGCACATTTTTTCTCTCTTTTTTGTCTTTAGGCTTTGCGCAACAACGCTTTGAATGCTTCCACTTTGTCGTTTAGGATGAGCTGTTCGGGGAAATCGGTCTCTTGCAAAAGCGGATAGAGGAAGTCGTAACGGGCAATGTCGAACGAGATGTGCGCGTCGCTGCCTAAAATAACCGGGACGTTGTACTGTTTGCACAGGCGCAGGATGGTAAGGTTGTTGGCGCGCGCGTCCCGTTTGTTCCGCACCGGGTTGAGCGAACTGTTGTTGATTTCCAGCAGCGTGCCGTGCTCTTTGGAGGCAAGCACAAGCGGTTCGAAATGGAGCGATGCCGTCCCGTCGCCCGGATGGCTGATGATGTGGACATACGGGTTGCGGATGGCGCCCAGCACGGCGTCGGTGTTCTGGTCGATGGTTCCGGGCGTGTAGCAGAGGGAATGCAGGCCGGCGAT
>CALUTX010000041.1 GCA_944323815.1 uncultured Parabacteroides sp.
GCGGGATGAAACGGCTGTGTTGGTCTTCGTTGCCGAATTCATAAAGCGTCTCGATACAGTCTTGCAGCGACCAGATGTTCCCGAAGCCGGCATCGGCAGCGGCTACAATCTCGGCGCACATCGTGTAAGGAGTAATCGGGAAATTCAACCCTCCGAAGCGTCGCGGCATCGTCATACCGTTTAGCCCCGCCTTGACCATCGCATCCAAATTCTGTTTGGTTCCGGAGGCATATTCTACGCGGCCGTTGGCACAGTGCGGGCCTTCTTCGTCGACTCCTTCCGCGTTGGGGGCAATGATTTCGCCGGTGATTTCGCCGGTGATTTCAAGCACTTTGTCGAACGAGTCCATCGCGTCGGCATAGTCTTGCGGCGCATAATCGTAGGCATCTTTATCTCTGTAATTGCGCTCTTTCAGCTCGCAAATACGTTCCATCATCGGATTGTTCAAGTGATACTTGAGTTCCGGTACGTCTGTATAATAGTTTGCCATCTTTATTTGCTGTTCTGTTTGTAATACTTAATCATTTTAGGGATTACCTCTTCCACGGTCCCGTTGATCACGTAATCGGCAATCGCATTAATGGGGGCATTCTCGTCGCTGTTGATGGAGATGATAATCCCGGCGTCTTGCATACCGGCAATGTGCTGGATTTGCCCGGAGATACCGCAAGCGATGTAGAGTTTGGGACGCACCGTTACGCCCGTTTGCCCGATCTGGCGGTCATGGTCGCAGAATCCGGCGTCGACAGCGGCGCGGCTGGCACCCACTTCGGCGTGCAGCTCTTTGGCAAGCTCGAACAACAGGTCGAATCCCTCTTTCGAACCCATACCGTACCCGCCGGCTACCACGATAGAGGCGCCTTTCAGGTTGTGTTTCGCCTTTTCAACGTGGCGGTCGATCACATTAATCACATAATCGGTATCCGATACGTAGCGGCTTACTTCGTGGTGGATGACTTCGCCCTGATAGTTCGCGTCGAGTATCTCTTTCTTCATGACCCCCTCGCGGACGGTAGCCATCTGCGGGCGGTGCTCCGGGTTGATGATGGTGGCAACGATGTTACCGCCAAACGCGGGACGAATCTGGTAGAGCAGGTTCTCATACGTCTTGCCCGCCTTCTTGTCTTCGTGCGAACCGATTTCGAGCGCCGTACAGTCGGCAGTCAGTCCGCTTGTCAGTGCAGAGGAAACACGCGGCCCCAAGTCACGACCGATGACGGTAGCGCCCATCAGGCAGATTTGCGGTTGTTCTTCCTTAAACAGGTTGATGAGGATAGATGCATGCGGAAGCGAAGTGTAAGGGAACAGGCGCGGTGCGTCGAAAACGTGCAACTTGTCTACGCCGTAAGGCATGATTTGCTTTTCGATTCCTTCCAGACCGGAGCCGGCGGCGATGGCTTCGAGCTGGCATCCTAATTGATTCGCCAGCTTGCGGCCTTTGGTCAGCAGTTCGAGGCTTACATCGGCAACTGTTGTGCCTTCAAGCTCACAATATACAAATACGTTGTTCATACTCTTTTTTCTCTTTTAATTGTCAATTGTCCATTGTCCATTCTCAATTACCCAATCGTGTGGTTGGCTAACAGTTCGACAATCAAATCTTCCACATCCTTATCCGAACCACTCAGCGTCTTGCTCTCCTTCGTCTGGAACACGATGTTCTGGATGGTCTTCACTTTAGTCGGCGAACCGGACAACCCGCATTGTTTCAAGTCGCCCTCCACGTCGGCAACACCCCATTCCTGGATGTTCAGGTACGGACGTTTTTCATACAAGTCAGCGTAAGCCGGTGTCGTGGCAGCCATCTCCTGCTTGCCCAACGCCCGTTTGTATTTCATCACCAATTTGGCGTTGCGCGGGCGGCAGGGAGCAGCCGAACCGTTGACCGTAATGACGATGGGCAGCGGCCCTTCTACCGTCTCGACCCCGCCGTCGATGTGGCGCTTAACGGTAATCCGACGGTTCGCCTCGTCTACGTTCAGAATCTCTTCCGCATAAGTGATTTGGGGCAATCCCAGTTTTTCAGCCACCTGCGGGCCCACCTGTGCCGTGTCGCCGTCGATGGCTTGGCGGCCGCCGATGATGATGTCATAATCACCTATTTTCCGGATAGCAGTAGCCAGCGCGTAAGAGGTTGCCAGTGTATCGGCACCGGCAAAAGCGCGGTCTGTCAAGAGATAACCGCCGTCGGCTCCGCGATACAATCCTTCGCGGATGATTTCGGCAGCCCGTCCGGGACCCATTGTCAGCAGGGTGACAGTTGTCCCCTCATGCGTATCTTTCAGGCGAAGCGCCTGTTCAAGTGCGTTCAAGTCTTCCGGGTTAAAGATGGCAGGCAGTGCCGCGCGGTTGATCGTACCGTCTTCCTTCATTGCGTCCTTCCCTACGTTTCGCGTGTCCGGAACCTGTTTCGCTAAAACAATAATTTTTAAACTCATTTCGTTAGGAATATTAGATCTCCCAAAACGGGATGTTTATATTATTTGATTGTTAAGCATTTTTGAGTTGCAAAAGTAATCAAACATTTTTTAAGTCAAACCGCATTCGGGGGAAATCTGCACACTTTAGGTTTTTTTGTGCCTACCAGGAAAGGAATTGACAATTGACAATGGACAATTGACAATTAGCTTCGCGCTCGGTGAAAATAATTGTCAATTGTTAATTGTCCATTGTCAATTGCGGCTAAAGTCCGCCGGGTCTTTCCTCGTCTTCGCCGGTGCCGCCGTCGGTGGTTTCGTCGTCGGGGAGGTCGGTTTCGTCAGAGGACTTGCCGAGCCACTCCATGAAGGTGATACCATCTTCGGCGATGAGCGAACGCGTGTAGCCGCCACTCATGTTGCGTGTCCGTTCGGGGACGAACTGCACCTTCAGCCCTGTGATTTGGTCGCTGCTTACCTCCTCCTGCGTCGCCACGCCCTTGCCGCGCGCCTGGATGAGGTAGCGGAACCAGCCGAACCCTTCGAGGTGTACGGCGCGGCTCTCTTTCATGAAGTCCGCCATCACGCCGGGCAGGGCGCGGATGACGGCGTGTGCGTCGGCGGGCGAGATGGTGCTCTCGCGTGCCAGCCGCTGTGCCAGCTCCTGCGTTTCAACCGGTTTGCCTACGGTGACCGTCAGCGGGTACCACTTGTCGTTAATCGCCTGTTTTACTCTTTTCCAGAAAATCATAATTGTTTCCTCCTTTTTGCCGCCATTTGCCGAGGGTAGCTCTCGAGCCTGTCGAGGGTAGCTCTTGAGAGTCCCGAGGGTAGCCCTCGACCATCTTGAGGGTAGCTCTCGGCATAGGCGATGGTTACTATTAAATAATTCGTATGCCGGACACTTGCTCCCGTCCGGCTTGGGAATATGTTATTGTTCCTTCTTCTCCAGTTTGAGCGGGCATTTTTCCTTTGTGCCCTCGTCGGTGTTTATGACCCATTGATAGTCGGTAAACTCTTTGTTCATCTTCTTCGCAGCCGTTTCCCAAGTGATATTACTATTATCCACCTTCGTAGCTCCGCTGTCATTTCCACTTCCAACGCCCGTCGTATTCTCTCCGCTCCAGTAGCAGGCGGTGATAGTACCGCGATTGATATATCCCACCAAGCCGCCAGCATTGCCGTCTTGTGGAGCGGTGGCATTGCCCGTAGCATAGCAGGCGGTAATAGTACAGCCTGTGACATATCCCACCACGCCGCCGGCAAAGGGTTGCTCGGTTCCTTTAGCCTCTACATTGCCCGTAGACGAACATGCTATAACCATTCCGGATAGTTGCATACTGCCCACCACGCCACCGACACTTCTGTTACCTTCTACTGTGGCTGAAGAGTGGCAGTCGATAAGGGTTCCTCCCTCATGACTACCTGCTATACCGCCGACAGCACTATTGCCGTTCACGCTGCCCGTTGCCGAGCAGCCGGTGATACTACCATTGTTTTCTCCCGCTATGCCACCGACACAGTTCCCAGAACTTGTTATGTTGCCCTTCATGGAACAGCTCTCGATGGTGCCATTGTTTCTTCCTGCCACGGCTCCCACATAAAATCTACCTTTTATGTTTACCCCCGTCAGCTTCAGGTTCTTTACCGTGCCGTTTGCACCAATAACGCCGAACAACCCGATAAAGTTCGTTCCCGACTGGTCGACGGCCAGCCCCGTGAGGGTATGGTTGCCGCCGTCGAAGGTGCCGGTGTAATGGTTGTTAAGGTTTCCTATCGGTGTCCACGCAGTGCCTGTCAGGTCGATGTTGGCAGTGAGGGTGCAACTGGTGCTTAAATTGCTTTGCGCGACGGCTGCCCATGCCAGCAGGCCACCTGCGCTGGAAACAGTGTAGGTATTACCCTCTACCTTATATCCATAGACCAAGCGTAGGGTGTAGCTGACGGAGCTACCCTTGTTGTCGGTGGCAGTCACCAAAAGGTCGCACTTCGCAACCTTGTCCGATGCCGTCACGGTGATAGCCTTGTCCTCCACCGTTGCGCTCCAGTCCTCGGCGGAGGGGATGGCGACGACTTGGACGTTTGTGACGCCGTTTACCGAATAGGTAATATTCAGGGTCTGGTTGTCCATGTTATTGGGTTGGTCTAAGTCGATACTCGTAAAGGTGATGGTGATGCCTTGATACTTAGGGACGATGAACTCCTGGTCATCTGCAAGAGTGAATACGACATAACCATCATTACTCGTATCTACCTCTTTAATTATACAACCGGCAGATGAGCCTGCATCGCCGCTTACTCGATACCATGTCACACCGTTATCTACGCTGAGATACCAAGCGTCGGCTATTGTACTACCATTATCAGTCTTAATCGTTCCGCTATTAATAGAACTACCTATCTTGATTTGCGGCGTAGGGGCAGAAGTACCCGGTGCGCCCGGTCTGCCGTCGGAGCCATCCTCACCATCGGCACCGTCCTGTCCATCTTCACCATCCTGCCCGTCCTCGCCATTGGCACGGATGGGGTTGCCGTCGGCATCGGTCATAAGTTCGCCGTTCAGCGTCCAATACCAGTTGCCGTCGTCGCCCTGCGTGAGGCCGATTTGGGGCGTTTCGCCCGCCTCGCCCTGTTCGCCTTGCGCACCATTATAAATCGTAATCGGGGAGGAATGAAGGAAAGAGATGGTATAGCCTACCACTTCGTCGCCCATCGTGACGGGGGTGACGGAGGTTATCATGTCGTTCGTGTTCAAGAGGGTTTGCAGGGCGGCGATGTTGTTGTTCACTTCCGCCTGCCACTGTTCGAGGGCTTCGAGACGGCTCTCGTGGTCGTTCAGAGTGTTCCATAGCTCGGTGTCGTCATAGTCGTCGCACGCCGGGAGGGAGAAGGTACATAGGGCTATCGCGACTGTTGCCAACACGTTGGAGACGCGGCACGCCACGTCTCTACTAAATCCTAATAGGGGGGGGTAAAATGGGGAGGTACTAATTTCATATCCATTCTGTATTTTATTTGCTACTATTATTTATCGGCGATAAAAGTAGATATATTCTTTCAATAGACAAGGGGGAAGGGGGGATTTTCATTCCATTTTTATTACCTTTGCTCCATCAATCATTTAGAAAGGATGTAATATGGAAAAGAAAGCAGGGAAAAACGAACTTACCCGGAATGAAGCTCCCAAGCAGAACAAACCGCAGGAATCGAAAAAGAGAGTAAGTAAAACATGGGAGGCTATCCAGAAGTGGAAAGGCAGTGTCATTGTTAATGACCCAACGCTATTACTGTAAGATTATGAGATACTTGATTGATACCAATATCTTAATTTATGCAGTAGCAGAGCCCGATTTATTGAGTAACGATGTAGCTGCTATCATTGCAGAGCCAGATACCGTGCTGTATATTACACTGAATCTGTAAAAGAAATGATTGTGGCCTATCGCAATAAAGGATTGTGGGCGAAGCGGTGGAAATCGGCGGAAGCAATGGTCAAATCCATTGAGGATGAATATTACATAAAGATTATCCCGGTGAAAAAGGAACATTTGCTGACGTATGCCCGAATGGAAATAAACGAGCGTCAATGCCACAAAGACCCTTCGGATCATCTTATCATTGCCCATGCCATTACCGAACACCTGCCGCTCATATCGAGCGACACACGTTTCGAGTTCTATCGCAGTCAGGGACTTGACCTGATATTCAATAAAAAGTAGTCCTATAATAAAACAAGGCAGTCAAATAGGCTGCCTTGTTTATGGAATCTCTTGTCGAGTGTTGTTTTATTCTTGCCTTGTGGCGACCAGATTGCGGTCTCCGTAGGCGTTGTCGACGCGGGCGACGTTTACCCAGAATTTGCTGTCGTGCAGCCAATCCAGCGGGAAGGCGGCTTTGCTGCGTGAATAAGCGTGCTGCCAGCTGTCGGCTGTCACTTCGTATTCGGGATGTGGCGCATTCTTCAAGACGTTGTCCGTCGGGTCGGCTTTTCCCTCCTCAACCTCCTTGATTTCCTGCCAGATGCACTCCAGCACTTCGACGAAGCGGTCTAATTCCGCTTTGCTTTCGCTCTCGGTCGGCTCGACCATCAGGGTGCCGTGAACCGGGAAAGAGAGCGTTGGCGCGTGGTAGCCGAAGTCCATCAAACGCTTGGCGATGTCGTTCTCGTCGATGCCTGAATGCTCTTTGACCTTGCGGCATTCGAGAATCAGCTCGTGGCCGACGCGGCCGGTGGTACCGGTGTAGACGATGCCGTAGGTATCTTTCAGTTTGGCTGCCAAATAGTTTGCATTTAGGATGGCTGTCTTGGTGACCGTTTCCAATCCTTCCGTGCCCAGCATGCGGATGTAAGCGTAGGTAATCGGCAGGATACCGGCACTACCATACGGAGCCGCAGCGACAGTGTTCAGGTCGCTTCCCCATAATACAGGATGTTGCGGCAGGAAGGGAACCAAATGTTCAGCCACACAAATCGGACCGACACCCGGGCCGCCACCACCGTGAGGCGAAGCGAATGTCTTGTGCAGGTTCAGGTGACAAACGTCGGCGCCGATGGTACCCGGATTGGTCAGGCCGACCTGCGCGTTCATGTTGGCGCCATCCATATAGAGTTGCCCGCCGCAAGCGTGGACAATGTCGCACATCTCTTTGATGTCTGCCTCAAAGATGCCGTGTGTTGATGGATAGGTAATCATGCTGGCAGCCAAGTTCTCCTTGTTGGCTTCGGCTTTGGCACGGAAGTCTTCAAGGTCGATGTTGCCGCGCTCGTCGCATTTGACGGTGACGGTTGTGAAACCGCACTGTACGGCGCTTGCCGGGTTCGTCCCGTGTGCCGATGCCGGGAGTAGGACAATGTTACGATGTCCTTGCCCGATGCTTTCCAGATAGGCGCGGATGACGCGCAAACCGGTGTATTCGCCGGCTGCACCTGAGTTAGGCTGCAACGTACATCCTTTGAAGCCGGTAATCTCGCAGAGGTAAGCAGAGAGATTCTCGATGAGTTCCGTGTATCCTTCGACCTGTTCTTCCGGTGCATAAGGGTGGATGTTCATAAACTCCGGACGGCTGAGCGGCAACATGCTGGATGCCGGATTCAGCTTCATCGTGCAGGAACCGAGTGAAATCATCGACTGGGCAAGCGAAACATCCTTGCGTCCCAAGCGGGTGATGTAGCGCATCAATTCGGTTTCCGTGTGGTATTTCTTGAAGACCTCTTCTTGCAGGAACGAGGAGGTGCGGGCAAACTTCGGGTCGAAATATGATTGGTTGGGAATCGTCTCTTCCAACATATATTCCTTACCGGCGGCTCCGGCGAAGATGTAGAGCAGGACACCAATGTCGGTCGGCTGCGTGGTTTCGTCTACGCTGATGCCGACGTGCCCTGTCTCGAAGTAGCGCAGGTTGACGCGGCATTCCAAGGCGATTTCGCGCAATACGTCTACCGATACTTGCTCCGGAAGTTCGATCTTCAGTGTATCGAAATAATCTTTGTTCAGTTGTTTGTACCCTAACTTCTCCAGTTCTTTTGCCAGGAAGCCGGCGGAGGCGTGGATGCGTCCGGCGATGTCTTTCAAGCCTTCGGCTCCGTGATAGACGGCGTAGAATCCGGCCATCGTTGCCAATAGTGCTTGTGCGGTACAGATATTGGATGTCGCCTTTTCCCGTTTGATGTGCTGTTCGCGGGTTTGCAGGGCAAGGCGGTAGGCCGGATGCCCGTAAGCGTCTTTAGAGATACCGATGATACGTCCCGGAATAGCGCGCTTATATTCCTCTTTGGTGGCGAAGAATGCTGCCGACGGACCGCCGTAGAACATCGGAATACCGAAACGCTGGCTGCTACCGAAAACCACATCGGCTCCCCATTCGCCCGGAGGCGTCAGCAGGACAAGACTCATCAGGTCGGCTGCAACAGCTACACGGGTATCGTTGGCGTGTGCCTTTGCGATGAAGTCACGATAATCTTCAATCGAACCGTCGGCATTCGGGAACTGAACAATGGCAGCAAATACTTCCGGCGTGAAGTCAAATGTGCGGTAATCACCCGTGACAATCTGGATGCCTTGCGGAATCATGCGCGTATGAATGACTGCCAACGTAGACGGGAAAATATTCTCGTCCACAAACAGCGTGTTGGCGCCTGCCTTCACCTGTGCGCGGCTTCGGCTGCCATAGAACATGGTAGCGGCTTCGGCTGCAGCCGTTGCTTCGTCCAAAAGCGAGCAGTTGGCAAGTGGCAGTCCGGTCAGCTCGGCAATGACGGTTTGGAAATTCAGCAAAGCTTCGAGGCGGCCTTGCGATACTTCTGCCTGATAGGGCGTGTAAGAGGTGTACCAAACCGGATTCTCGAATACATTGCGTTGGATGGGCGCGGGACAAATCGTGTCATACCAGCCCATACCGATGTAAGAGGTGAATACTTCGTTTTTGGAAGCCAGCTCCGCGATGTGTTCCGCAAACTCCCGTTCCGTCATCGGTTCGGGCAGGTTGAGCGGCGTTTTCAGGCGAATATTGGCCGGTATGGTTTGGTCGATCAGTTCGTCGACCGATTGAACGCCAATGGCAGCCAGCATAGATGGAATATCTTCTGCTGAGATGCCGACATGGCGGTTTACAAATTTATTTGTGTCCATAACTTTATTGTTTGTTATAAATAGGGATTATCAAATTTCTCATCAATGACACGGGTTTCGGGTCCGTGTCCCGGATAAATCACCGTTTCGTCGGGCAAGGATAGGATTTTATCGCGAATGGCAGCGACAAGTATTTCCTGATTTCCTCCCCACAGGTCGGTTCGCCCGATGCTTCCGGCAAACAGTGCGTCGCCCACGATGACGAATCCGTTCTTCTGGCTGTAAAAAGCTACGCTGCCGGGAGAATGTCCCGGGACGGTCAGTACTTGCAGTTCCGAATTGCCGAACCGAATTATTTCGTTGCCGACCAAAAATTTTTCGGTCGGCACCTGTTCGACATGCTGTCGTATGCCAAATAAACGGGCCTGTTCGTCTGCCGGCGGCAATTGCTCTACATCCAGTTTATGGGCTTCGGGACGCAGACCGTAGGTCTTGTAGATGAAACTGTTTCCGAATGTGTGGTCTACATGCAGATGCGTGCAGAGCAGATGTTTAAGCGTCAATTGGTTGTCGGATATGAAGGCACTAAGTTTTTGCTCTTCCTCTTTCCGGCAACAACCGCAATCAATCAAGACCGCCTCCCGCGTATCGTCATACAGCAGGAAGGTATTTTCCTGAAAATAATTGAATTCGAATGATTGAATGGTAATCATAGCGGTACGTAAACAACTTTCTTCGTTTTGAAATATGCTTCTTTATAATAATCGCTCAGGTCGATGCTGACAGCTTTGTTCCGGAAAGGCAGAATCTCGTGCTGCAATTCGCCTCCTTTTAGACAAATCAAACCGTTGGGCAAAGCGTTATGCTGTTCCTTTTGGATGTTTTTGCTAACGAGCTTCACCAAGTCGGCAAGCGGCATGACGGCGCGGCTGACTACAAAGTCGAACTTTGTCTTTTCTTCTTCCACCCGTGCATGCCGGAAGGTGACGTTCTGTAGCCCGATGGCTTCGGCAACGGCCTGTGCCACCTTGATCTTTTTTCCGATACTGTCTACCAGATGGAACTGCACACCGGGCAGGAGTATTGCCAGCGGAATGCCCGGAAAACCGCCTCCCGTGCCGACATCCATCACCGTCGAGCCGTCGGTAAAACGCAACATCTGCATGATGCCGAGCGAATGCAAGACATGATGCAAATAGAGGTTTCCGATGTCTTTCCGCGAAATGACGTTGATTTTCGCGTTCCAGTCCGCATAGAGCGGATAGAGGGCGTCGAGCTGCGTTTGCTGCGTGTCGGTCAGGTTCGGAAAGTAGCCCTTTAGAATTGACAATTGACAATTGACAATTGACAATTGGGAGGCTTCGTCTAAAGGATTATCTGTTGTAGGATTTGTCTGGTTCTCCATCTGTTTGTTCTTATCTTATTTTCTTAGTTTATGTATCTTGTAATTGTCAATTCTCAATTCTCAATTGTCAATTAACCCCGCGATCGGACTGTCTGCCCGCAACAAATAACGTATTTCGTCGTAGGGCAAGAATACATGTGTCGCTCCCACTACATACGCGGCAATCTCATATTCATTAAATGTATAAGTAATACCCGCGTCGTCTACTTTGAAGTTCCCATTTGGGGCAATCTCGTCGATGCTGAAGAATCCGATGTTTTCCAGCTCTTTGGCGTTTTCTACTTTGTTTTGTGCCGCGATATGGTCGACCAAAACCTGAGAGAGCTTGTCCAAATAATCGTCCACAAAGATTTCTTCTTCCGTAAGGGCATTACCGGTGTTGAGGTTCAGCACGTGGTTGGTATAGGTATGCGCCCCGTGCGCCCCTCCGGTGTAGTTCTCGAAGTAGACCGTATAGCTTAATAATCCGTTCCGGTTGTAGGTAATTTCGTCCGACGACATTTCATAGTAAGAAAACCACGCGCCGACAGGCAGGTCGTCTTTTCGTTCCAATTCTTTTTTGAACTCCGTTTCCAACTCTTTGTAGGTGGCTAAATAATCGTCGGTATAGCGAGCGACCGCCTCTTCGGGCGTCAGGTCTTTATAGCTTTCGCCGAAGTAGGATAGGACGAAATGGTCTTGCACCTTTTTCAAGATTTCTTTGTTGGAAAAGTGGCTCGGGAAAGTAAAACTGAGTTGCAGATTGCAATTCGGATTGTCCGGGTTTTCCAACAGGTGGTATGTCTTGTCCATTTGAATGGAATCAAATTGGATATCATTTTCTCTTGCCTCTTTCGGTTGAAAATGGCATCCTGTCAGGAGCATCCCTAAAAAAGAGAAGCAAAGTAAACTCTTGCAAATGTATGTGTTCATGTGTTTGCTATTATTTTGTTTGAAACATTGGATTGCAAATGTACGCTTTTTATTGAGAAAACTCCTTTTGCTTCCGAAAATTCCTTTGCGGGTAAATGAATTTAGTCCGTATTTATTTTTGGTTATCCGGAAAGTAATATTGGAGGGGGGACCATAAGAAAAAGATATGGAGTGGAACAGTAAACGTTCATTTGGAAACTTTTTGAGAAAATTGGACTTCAATTTGTCAGGAAAAGGGAATAAAACCTGTATATTTGCAGCATGTGTGTACGCACACTTTGAGGAATCGGAGCAGGAAGAATACTTTTTAATAACGTTTTTTTATGGCTTACTCAAATTATTATGCGGCATCGGGATTGTTTCACGGGTCGATGGCTTCTGTGATGGGGACGCAGTTCGACATATTGATGGTTGGCACGGATTCCGTTCTGTTAAGTCGGGTTTGGGAAGCGATAGAAACGGAAGTGAAGCGGTTGGATAAGCTGTTGAGCCGTTTCGATGAGGTAAGCGAGGTTTCGCGGGTCAATCGGGAAGCGGCACATTATCCGGTAGCAGTCAGTGAAGAGTTATGGCAGATTTTGCAAGATTGCAAGCGATACCATGCGTTGACGGATGGGCTTTTTGACATCACGTTGCAAGGATTCAGTCAAGTGTTGTTGTCGGAAAAGGACAGGAGTGTCTTTTTCTTTTCCGAGTCGTTGCATGTTGATTTGGGCGGAATCGGAAAAGGATATGCGCTTACTCGGATTCGGGAGTTGTTGGAGAAGAACGGAGTGGAAAAGGCGTTGGTGAATTTTGGGAACAGCTCGGTGTTGGCGGTTGGTTCGCATCCGTTGGGCGACTACTGGCCGGTAGGGGTGGATAACCCGTTTACGAAGGAGCACATGGCCGATTTGAAGTTGCGCGACACGTCGTTGTCCGTATCGGGAAATATGCCTTCCCATCCGCGTCACATTGTGAACCCGTTGACGGGGAAGTTCGTCGAAGCCAAAAAGATGGTTTCGGTCGTGGCGAAAGATCCGGTCGTGGCAGAGGTCCTGACAACGGCTTTTATGGTAGCGGATGAAGAACGCATACCTATCATTGCATCTCGGTTTGATATAGTAGAAAAACAGGTATATAAGTTATGAAAGAAAATGAACATTCAGAAGGGTTGAGCCGGCGTGACTTTTTCAAGGAGCTGGGGATGATTGGCGGAGGCAGCGCGTTGCTTTCGGCCTTTCCTTGGTTGCAGTCGTGCAGTGCGGGCGACAAGGCACAGATGGCGAAAGAGAAAGTGCGTATCGGCTTTATCGGGACAGGATCGCGCGGACAATACCATTTAAACAATTTGAAGACGATCCCTTGCGCGGAGGTGGTCGCTTTGTGTGACAATTATGCGCCGCATTTGGAGCAGGCGGCGGCCATATTCCCCAAAGCAAAGAAATATGACGATTACCGTCGGCTTTTGGAGGACAAGGATGTACAGGCGGTGATGATTGCGACACCGTTATATGAACATAAGCACATCACGCTCGATGCGCTTCAGGCAGGTAAACATACCTTTTGCGAGAAGTCGATGGCGATGACGTGTCAGGACTGTCTGGATATGTACAACGCATTCAAGCAGTCGGGCTTGGTGATGTTCATCGGGCAACAGCGACTGTACGACCCCAAATATATCAAGGCGATGGAGATGATTCACGCCGGTATGCTGGGGCAGATCAATTCGATTCGTGCCTATTGGTTCCGCAACAACGACTGGCGGCGCCCCGTCCCTTCGCCGGATTTGGAACGGAAAATCAACTGGCGGTTGTATAAGGAATATTCATGCGGTTTGGTGACCGAGCTGGCGACCCATCAGTTGCAAGTCGGGAACTGGGCGTTGCGGATGTTGCCGGAGAAGGTGTCCGGCATGGGCGACATTATTTATTGGAAAGACGGGCGCGAAGTGTATGACAGCATCAATTTGATTTACCATTATCCGAATGGCGTGAAGATGACCTACGAGTCGATGATTGCCAACAAGTTCTATGGCTTGGAAGAGGAAATATTGGGCAGCAAGGGAACGATGGAACCCGAGAAGGGTCGATATTACTTCGAAGAGGTGGAACCGGCTCCCGGCATCTTGCAGCTGATTAACCAGATAGAGCATAAGATTTTCGATAACGTCTCCTTTGCCGGACCGAGTTGGGTACCGGAGACGGCGTCTGTCAATAAAGCGCATTACATCGTTGACAATATGACTTCCATCAGCGGACAATCTTCTGTCGGTGCGTCCGGCGACGGTTCGATCGAGTTGGTGACCGCTTTTTGTGAGGCTTCCATTATGGGGAAACCGGTTCCTGATTTGGTCGAAGAGGCGTATTATTCTTCTGTTTTGGGCTTGCTGGGCTTGCAGGCTATTGACGAAGGGCGGGTCGTGACCTTCCCGGATGAGTATAAGATACCGTATTTAAATTTTGCGTGATATGAGGGATATTGTCTTGTCAGTGAAAAGACAGAAGACGGAGATAAAAGTCTTCTGTGGATGTATCGTGTTGGCGTATGTGCTGAATATCCTGTCCATTCTGATATATGGCACGAGTTGGTCCGAGCTTTGGACGCAGGCGTTGTGGATGCTGATTATTTCCTGTGGCTTCTATGCCCTGTCTGTGGTGCTGCGTCTGTTGTATTTCGGCATTCGGCAATTGAAAAAATAAGGGGTAGAGTTTTATATATCGTGTGCATGAAGAGGGCGGTTGACGCGTGGGGGAACGCGGTCGGCTGCCCTCTTTTGCATGATGCGTGCATGTTTTTGGTTGATTTTTGAAAGAGAATCTCTGCCGTTTTGTTTTCCTTTGCTTAAAAAATCTGGTTGACATGAAGAAAGCAGTTTTATTATTCTCCATTTTATTGACCGCTTGCGGAGGCGGAAAGGAGGATTCGCATGCAATAAGAACGGTGGAGCGGCTCTCCACCACGACGCGCAATGCCTATTATGTAAGCAACCGTGAACCTTTGCAGCCGCAACAGTTCATTAAACTGCCGGCTGGAAGCATCGAGCCGGAGGGTTGGATACGCAAACAGCTGGAGTTGCAGAAAGAGGGTCTTTGCGGCCATTTGGGCGAAATCAGTGCATGGTTGCAGAAGGATAACAACGCCTGGCTGAAGACCGGTGGCGAATGGGGCTGGGAAGAGGTACCTTATTGGCTGCGTGGCTATGGTAATATGGGCTATGCGCTGAAAGACGAAGCCGTGTTGAAGGAGACACGTTTTTGGATTGAGGCGATTTTGTCAAGCCAGCGGGCAGATGGTAACTTCGGGCCGCTTCACTTGAACGACGGGAAGCAAGACTTCTGGCCGAACATGATTGTCCTCTGGATTATGCAATCCTATTATGAATATACGAATGACGAACGGGTGATAGACTTCATGACCCGCTATTGCCATTACCTGCTGACGGTTCCGGACGATGATTTCCTGTATAGTTATTGGGAGAACAGCCGGGGCGGTGATAACCTGTGGAGCGTAGTCTGGCTCTATAACCGTACAGGAGATAAATCGTTACTCGAGTTGGCAGACAAGCTGCACCGCAATACAGCCGATTGGACGAAGTCCACTCAACTGCCCAACTGGCACAACGTGAATGTCGCCCAATGCTTCCGCGAACCTGCCACCTATTATCTCTTCACGAAAGACTCCGCTTTGTTGGCTGCCAGCTATAATGTGCAAAGTCTGGTACGCCGTGCCTTCGGACAGGTACCGGGTGGTATGTTTGGGGCAGACGAGAATGCGCGTGTCGGCTTCTTCGACCCGCGGCAGGGGACGGAAACTTGTGGCTTTGTGGAGCAGATGGCTTCCGACGAAATTATGCTGCTCATCAGCGGTGACCCTTATTGGGCAGACCATTTGGAGGATGTTGCGTTCAACAGTTATCCTGCGTCGCTGATGCCTGATTACCGGGCACTTCGCTACCTGACCTGCCCGAACATGGTGATTAGCGACTCGCGTAACCACCATCCGGGACTGGACAACTCCGGTCCCTTCTTGGCGATGAACCCGTTCAGCAGCCGCTGTTGCCAGCACAATCACGGTTTCGGGTGGCCCTACTACGTGGAGCATCTGGTATTGGCTACGCCGGACAACGGGGTGGCGGCTCTCCTCTATAATGCTTGCAAAGCGCGGGTAAAGGTTGGCGACGGCACCGAGATAACGCTTCATGAGCAGACCCGTTA
>CALUTX010000042.1 GCA_944323815.1 uncultured Parabacteroides sp.
GGACTCGAACCTGCATGCCTCTCGACACACGCACCTGAAACGTGCGCGTCTACCAATTCCGCCACCTGGGCATTTTCAGTACATGAAAAAAGCGGCTCCCTTGCCGCATCTTCTTTATGGAGCGGAAGACGGGACTCGAACCCGCGACCCTAACCTTGGCAAGGTTATGCTCTACCAACTGAGCTACTTCCGCGATAACGGGTGCAAAGATACAGGTATTTTTCTTTTCTCCAAAAGTCTAACCCTACT
Organism: uncultured Parabacteroides sp.; assembly: GCA_944323815.1. Taxonomy (GTDB): domain Bacteria; phylum Bacteroidota; class Bacteroidia; order Bacteroidales; family Tannerellaceae; genus Parabacteroides. The sequence continues at coordinate 250 of CALUTX010000042.1, forward strand.
TTTTTATACTATTTTTCTTCACATCCGCTTTAAATCCTCTATTTCAGGCCAGTTGCTTCCATCCACATATTGGCCATCAGCTGACGTCCGGGTAAATCCGGGTGTACGCCATCGTTGGACCAATAGCGCGTCGGCGCCAATTGAACAGCCTTATCAAAACCCGATTGAAAAGGCACAAATATCGTCTTAAACTCATCTGACAATTTACGCGCCGCAGCCCGATACTCATCAAACATCGGATACCATCTGGAATCTTCAATCGCCGTGCCGTCTTTCAACGAAAAAGGTTCACAAAGAACCAACTGAACATCCGGCAATTTTTCCTTTGTATATTGCAAAAGCGCACGCAAATCGGTTTCATAAGTTTCCACCGTTCCCCTGTAACCATGCGTCAACGTATGCCAATAATCATTTACACCGATTAGGATACTCAACACATCCGGTTGAAAAGCCAAACAATCAATTTCCCAACGCTCACGCAATTGATACACTTTGTTTCCGCTAATACCCCGGTTGTAAATCTTGGGTTGTAAAGCCGCCTCTTTCTCTAACAATTGTGTCGCTGTAAAAAGGACATATCCACTACCGAACTGCTCAAACGTATTGCATCGGTTACTATTCCTGTCACGTCCACAATCCGTAATGGAGTCGCCTTGAAACAAAATAACACAATCTTTTTTCAATTTGATTTTCGGTGCATGGACTGCCGTATTCTCTGCGACGGCTGCCTTTGCTATTTCCGGAATCAACAACGCACTGACTCCAGCCAATGCTCCTTTTTTCAAAAAACTTCTTCTCGAATCGTTCATGGTTACTATTTCATTTATGTTTATGATATTTTTTCGCGGACAAAGATAGAATTTATTCTTATATCCGGGCTATTAATTCGCGAAACAATGTGGTCATCACAGTTGCTGCCCGGTCTGCAGCCACAATCACATCAGCGCCATCGTTCACAAAATCATCCGCAAAATGATACCCTTCGTTCGTGATGACCGACATACCAAACACCCGCAATCCCGCATGACGGGCGACAATGACTTCCGGCACTGTACTCATGCCTATCGCATCGCCCCCCACCCGACCATAAAACGCATATTCTGCCGGCGTTTCAAAAGAAGGCCCTGTCAGACCGACATACACACCTTTTTTCAATGGAATATTCAACGAAGTTGCGATTTCCTCTGCCAAACGGATCAATTCGCGATCATAAGCACGTGTCATATCAGGAAAGCGCGTCCCGAACAATTCATTATTCGGCCCGATCAAGGGATTCGGCATCATATTGATATGATCCCGTATAATCATCAAATCGCCCACTTTAAACGACGGATTAATTCCTCCCGCCGCATTCGAGACCAACAGGTTCTGAATGCCCAACAATTTCATTACCCGGACAGGGAATGTCACCTGTTGCATGGTGTATCCCTCATAATAGTGGAAACGCCCCTGCATCGCCAACACCTCTTTCCCGCCCAGTTTGCCGTAAATCAGGTTCCCTTTATGGCCGGTCGCCGTCGAGTGCATAAAGTGAGGGATTTCGGCATAAGGAATAACGGTAGCCAATTCAATCTGGTCGGCAAGCGAACCCAATCCGCTTCCCAATATAATCACTGTTTCAGGATTTCCCGGAATACGAGAAGCCAAATAATCAGCAGCCTCCCGATACATTAAATTGTCACTCTTATTCATATTCGTTGCCTTAAAAATTTCATGCTTGTGTAGGTCAGATTTCATGCCAGTGTAAATGGAATTTCATGCCAGTGTAGTTTTAGATTCATGCCTATCCATTTTTTACCAACCGATAAGCCCGTCGTGCAGCCTGTTCCATGATGTTTTCTTCGCCCGGGACATGCTTCCCCTCCATCAATATTTTTCCATCACAAATCACAGTATCGACACAACTGCCGTTTGCCGCATAAACCAAATTAGAAATAAAGTGATGATTCGGAGTGAAAGCAGGCATATTCAAATCGACCAAACAAAGATCTGCCACATAGCCTTCCGCTATTCGACCGGCTTTCAATCCGACGGCTTCCGCTCCCGCAATCGTCGCTGATTCAAAAATCGCTTCAGCCGGAATCGCTTCCGGATTCCCTCGCCAGACCTTTCCTAAAAGAGAAGCCAGCTTCATTGCCTCGACCATGTCCAAGTTATTGGACGACGTGCAACCATCCGTCCCCAATGCAACCCGCACACCGGCCTCGCGCATTTCGCAGTAAGGAAAACGATAACCAGAAGCCAGTTTCATATTCGAAGCCGGATTGTGTACCACTGCTACCCCATTATCCGCAAGCATCCGAATTTCATCCGCATCCATATAAAGACCATGTGCCACGATTAAACGGGGCGACAACACGCCCAATTTATGCAAATACCGCACAGGCGTCAAGCCAAATTGTTTCAACGAATTTTGCACCTCTCCCTCCGTTTCGGCCAAATGCAGATGGATCGGAACATCATGTTCCGTTGCAAAACGATGCGCCCACTGAAGCAATTCTCCGGAAACCGTATAAATGGCGTGCGGGCCTACCGCATAACGAATCCGTCGCCCATACCGTTCCACTTCACGAAACAATTGTTCATTTTCTTGCTCGCAACGGGTACGTCGTGTCCCGTCAAAATGGTCAAAACAGACACCTGCAACAAGCGCACGCAATCCCATCTCTTCCACCGCATCCGCCACTGCCCGAAACTGATAATACATATCAAAGAAAGTAGTTGTCCCGCTTTTAATCATCTCCAAGCAGGCCAATTTGGTTCCCCAATACACATCTTCCGCTGTCAGTTTGGCTTCGTAGGGCCATATTTTCTGCTCCAACCATTCTTTCAACGGCATGTCGTCGCCAAAGCCCCGAAAAAGCGTCATCGCAGCATGGGTATGTGCATTCAAGGCCTTTCGCCGACCGTTAATCACCTTATCAGCACGATCTACCGGCAACGCCTTTCCGATCCGACGGATTTCATTTCCTTCGATATAAACGTCTGTCTTTATTCCATCCAGCAAGACGCTTTGAATCAAGAGGCTCATCTCTTTCTCCCTTTTAAAGATTACATGAATCGTATCGTTTATAAAACTCCGCTACCGCTTCGATACCTTTATAAAAGAAATCCAGTCGGCAGCTCTCGTTAGGCGAATGGATGGCATTTTGTTCCAAACCAAAGCCCATCAGAATACTTTTTACACCCAAGACCTGTTCGAATGTCGAAATAATAGGGATACTTCCCCCTCTGCGCACAGCCAACGGACGTTTGCCGAAAGCCACACCTACCGCCTCTTCTGCTGCTCTGTATGCCGGTAAATCAATCGGACAAACATATCCTTCTCCTCCATGCGCTGGCATTACTTTTATCTTCACGGTCGGAGGCGCGATACGTGTCAAATACTCAATAAACAGACGAGAAATCTCTTCGTGTTGTTGATGCGGGACCAATCGGCAAGAGACTTTTGCGTATGCCTTGGAGGGCAACACTGTCTTGCTTCCCTCGCCTGTGTAACCGCCCCATATTCCACAAATATCAAAGGATGGACGGCAACTGTTTCGTTCAAGCGTCGAATATCCTTTTTCTCCTGCAAGCGCATTTACTCCGATTGCTTCTTTATATTTCGCCTCATCAAAAGGAATTTGTGCAATCATCGCACGTTCTTCCGCAGAGACATCTTCAACCGAATCGTAAAATCCGGGAATCGTAATTCGCCCGTCGGCATCAATTATATCTGCCAACATTCGGCACAAAACGTTAACCGGATTGGCAACTGCTCCACCAAAATGCCCCGAATGCAAATCACGGTTCGGGCCTGTCACCTCTATTTCCCAATAGGCCAGTCCGCGCAACCCCGTTGTCAACGAAGGAACATCGGCACTCACCATGCTTGTATCGGAAACTAAAATGACATCTGCTTTCAACAAATCCCGATGCGTCCGACAAAATGCCTCCAAACTGGGTGACCCAATCTCTTCTTCTCCTTCGAAGATAAACTTCACATTACACCGGAGAAGTCCCAATCGCAGCGCCGTCTCGAAACCTTTCACCTGCATCATCGACTGCCCTTTGTCGTCGTCCGCCCCACGCGCCCAGATGCGTCCGTCCCGAATCTCCGGTTCAAAAGGGGCACTATTCCACAGTTCCAACGGTTCAGCAGGCATCACATCATAATGACCATAGACCAAAACCGTCTGCGCCGCATCCGAAACATGTTTCTCTGCATACACAACGGGATTGCCATCCGTAGGCATCACCTCTGCCCGATCAGCTCCAGAAACCACAAGCAATTCCGCCCAACGCCGGGCACAACGTTCCATATCGGGCTTATGTTCCTGTTGGGCACTAATGGATGGAATACGTATCAATGAAAAAAGTTCATCAAGGAAACGTTCTTGATTGGATTGAATATAGGAACTTATCTGACTCATGGTTTACTATTTAATTATTACAAACAACGACAAAGGTAATCCCTTCTCTTCAGATTCACAAACTTGCGAATCAAAAACTGTTTACCGTCGCTTCAAACAGTTGTCGCAACAGCCGCAACGGTGTCCCTCCATGCCGAAATAGTCCGAAATAAATTCCTGTCGGCAATTTTCTGTTTCCAAATAATCGACCACTTTATCAATACGCATCTTGAAAGCAGCCAAGCGGTTCTCATAAGAAGCGGTCGAAATGACAAGCCGGTCGAGCGGTACACGAATCATCTTGAATGTGATACGTGGTTCTTTCCGGGAGGGGACATAATAGAAACCCACATTACGCAAATACCCCAACAGTTTCACCACGTCGCGCGGTTCGAATCCCGTCTTCCGTGCCAACAAATCAACACTGACAAAAGTTCCCGCAGAGAAAAGCCCCTCATAATTGCGCAAAATTTCCACCGCCACCTGTGCCGCCGGCGAATCATCCCGAAGGAAACGGTCAAGACTCCAACGCGGCTGGTCGTAACGCAAATAGGGCTGCGTATTGGGATAAGGCTCGAAGTCGAGATACCCGGAAAGGGAAAGGATTTCGAGTGACGAACGCAACCGTCCCTTGTCGAAATGCCAGTCACGCAGGAACTCCGGTTCGTTCAAAAAGACCGAAAGCCCTTCGCCGTCACCTTCGGCAAGCTGGAAATGGTTACACACAGCTTCATACACCCGCTTAATATATTCGATAGTCGGGAATGCCTGCGACGGCCGCCGTTTGATGTCGGCAATGTCTTGTGAATCCAACAAAGCGACAGCGTATGCCCGCTGCCCGTCGCGCCCGGCCCGTCCGGCCTCCTGATAATAGGCTTCCAGCGAGTCGGGAAACTCGGTATGAATCACCAGCCGGACATCGCCCTTGTCAATCCCCATCCCGAAAGCATTGGTCGCCACCAACACCCGCGTCGTTCCTCTGAGCCATTCCGTCTGCCGCTCCGTCTTAAGAATCGGATCCAGACCGGCGTGAAAATATTGGGCTGCAATGCCCGCCGCCCGAAGTTTTCCGGCATACTCCTCCACGCCTCGCCGCGTCCGACAGTAAACCACCGCCGAACCGGGCACGGCACTGAGGATATGACACATTTCCAGCAGCTTATTATCCGTCTTTCGTACCACAAACGAGAGATTCTTCCTTTCAAAGGTCGTCTTAAAGACGCGATACCCCTTGCGGAAATGGAGCTGCTCGCAGATGTCTGCCACGACTGCCGCCGTCGCCGAAGCAGTCACTGCAATCACCGGCACGCGCGGTATCGCATCGCGGATATCGGCAATCAAGCGGTAATCACGACGAAAATCATTTCCCCACTGCGAGATGCAATGCGCCTCGTCCACCACCAGCAAATTGACTTTAGCCGCCAGGTATTTCAATTTTTCCCGGAACAAATCTGAAGAAATACGCTCGGGGGAAATGTACAGGAACTTATAATCACCCAAAATGCAATTATCCAACTGCTGCAATATCTCCCAGCGAGGCATCTCGGAACTGATAAAGGCGGCAAGAATACCGCGTTTCTGAAGGTTCTTCACCTGGTCTTTCATCAGCGCAACAAGCGGACTGACCACCAAACAGATGCCCGGCATAGCCAGTGCCGGCACTTGGAAGGTAATCGACTTTCCGCCGCCCGTTGGCATAAGCGCGAGCGTGTCATGCCCTTCCAATATGCAGTCTATCACATCCGATTGTCCCGGGCGAAATTCCTCATAGCCCCAAAACGTTTTCAGTATCCGTAAAGTATCATACATATTTTCACTTTTCCCACAAAAATACACCAAAACTTATGACAAACGGATAACCTCTTTGCACAAAAAAAACAGGCTCTCACCTTGCTTTCAAAAGGTGGAGCCTGCTCCTTGCATGATAATTATGCATCAATCAAAGTATTACCCACGACCGATCAATTTCTAAAGACCAATTTATTCCCATCAAAATCAATCGTTATCGGACGTTCTTTATTCACTTTGCCACCCAAAAGTTCCTTCGACAACTCGTTCAGAACCAGTTTCTGGATGACTCGTTTAACCGGACGTGCACCAAACTGCGGATCGTAACCCTTCTCCGAAAGGAACGCCAACGCACGGTCGGTGAAGTCGAGCGTCACGTTGTTCTGCGCCAACATCTTCTTTACAGCGTTAAGTTGCAACGTCACGATTTGACGAATCTCCTGCTCGCTCAACGGGGTAAACATGATGATGTCGTCGATACGGTTCAGGAACTCCGGACGGATGCTCTTCTTCAACAGCTCCAACACCTGGGCTTTCGTCTTTTCGACCACTTCATCATGGTTGGCCTGCGTCATCTTCTCGAAATTCTCCCGAATCAGTGACGAACCCATGTTACTGGTCATGATGATGATGGTGTTCTTAAAGTTCACCGTGCGGCCTTTGTTGTCGGTCAGCCGCCCGTCGTCCAAGACCTGCAAGAGGATGTTGAACACGTCCGGATGCGCCTTCTCAATCTCGTCGAAAAGGACGACCGAATAGGGTTTCCGGCGAATGGCTTCCGTAAGCTGTCCGCCCTCGTCGTAACCGACGTATCCCGGAGGCGCACCAATCAGACGCGTCGCGCTGAACTTCTCCTGATACTCGCTCATGTCGATACGGGTCATCATATTCTCGTCGTCGAACAGGTATTCCGCCAACGCCTTGGCCAATTCCGTCTTACCGACACCCGTTGTCCCCAAGAAGATAAAGGAACCGATCGGCCGCTTCGGGTCTTGCAATCCAGCACGGCTCCGACGTACTGCGTCGGCAATGGCACTGATGGCCTCGTCCTGCCCAATAACGCGCTTGTGCAATTCCTCCTCCAGATGGAGCAGTTTTTCGCGTTCGCTCTGCATCATCTTGCTCACGGGAATCCCCGTCCAGCGCGAAACGACGTCGGCAATATCTTCGCTGTCTACCTCCTCCTTAATCATGGCGGCGGCACCTTGCATCGTCTTCAATTTCTCCTGTACGGCTTTGATTTCGGCCTCTTTCTCCTTAATCTTACCGTAGCGAATCTCGGCAACCCGTCCGTAGTCGCCCTCGCGCTCTGCCTTTTCAGCTTCGAACTTCAGATTCTCGATGTCAATCTTGTTCTGTTGGATGCGATTGATTTGTTCCTTTTCGCTTTGCCATTGCGCCTTCTGCTTGGTCTCTTCCTCTTTCAAGTCGGCAATCTCCTTGTTGAGTTGCTCCAGTTTTTCGGTGTCGTTCTCGCGTTTGATGGCCTCGCGCTCGATCTCCAGCTGTTTGATACGACGGGAAACCTCGTCGAGCGATTCGGGCACGGAATCTATCTGCATCCTCAGGCGCGCAGCCGCTTCGTCCATCAGGTCGATTGCCTTGTCGGGCAAGAAACGGTCGGTGATGTAGCGCGTAGACAATTGCACGGCAGCAATAATCGCGTCATCCTTGATCCGCACCTTGTGATGGTTTTCATACTTCTCTTTCAGCCCGCGCAGGATGGAAATTGCATCCAGCTCGTCCGGCTCGTCGACCATTACGATTTGGAAACGGCGTTCAAGCGCCTTGTCTTTCTCGAAATACTTCTGATACTCGTCGAGCGTCGTCGCACCGATGGCCCGCAGCTCGCCGCGTGCCAACGCAGGCTTCAGGATATTCGCCGCGTCCATCGCGCCGTCGCTTTTCCCTGCGCCCACCAGCGTATGGATTTCGTCAATGAACAGAATGATCTCACCGTCCGACTTGGTCACCTCGTTGACGACGGCTTTCAACCGCTCCTCAAATTCACCTTTATATTTCGCGCCGGGAATCAGCGCACCCATGTCCAACGAGAAAATCTGCTTCGATTTCAGGTTCTCAGGCACGTCGCCTCGCACAATCCGGTGCGCCAGCCCTTCGGCAATCGCGGTCTTACCGACACCCGGCTCACCAATCAATATCGGGTTGTTTTTCGTGCGTCGGCTCAAGATCTGAAGCACACGGCGGATCTCTTCATCCCGTCCGATGACCGGGTCGAGCTTACCGTTGCGCGCACGTTCGTTCAGATTGATGGCGTACTTCGAAAGTGCATCGTAGGTATCTTCCGCCGACTGGCTGGTGACTTTGTTGCCTTTCCGCAACTCGTCAATCGCCATCCGCAGTTCTTTCTCCGTCACGCCTGCATCTTTCAGCATCTGCGAAGCCGTGCTTTTCTCCGTAAACAGTGCCAAAATAATCGGCTCGAGCGAAACATACTGGTCGCCCAGCTTCGACGAATAGTCGACCGCCTTTTGCAACACCGCGTTCGCCTCGCCCGACAGGTAGGGTTCGCCGCCCGACACCTTCGGCAAGGATTGTATCTCGGCTTCGATCGCACGGTTCAAGTTGGCGATGTTCACACCCAGTTTCTGGAAGATGAAGTTCGTCACACTCTCTCCTGTCACAATGACACCCTTCAGCAGATGCACCGCTTCGATCGCCTGCTGCCCGTTTTGCGATGCCAGCTGCACCGCCTGCTGGACGGCCTCTTGCGCTTTAATTGTAAAGTTGTTAAAATTCATATTGTTATTCTCCTTTCTTTTTTATTTTTCCATTTTTATATGCGCCTTACCTGTTGCAAAAGGAGTACCAAACAGGAAAATATGACATTTTGTCACAAAAAGCTGTTTTCTTTTCTGTAAAATGCCTCTGTAGGGGTACAAAGGCTTCCGCGGGCGTGCAAACGGCCTCCGTACTAATACAGAAGCCATTTACACGTCTGCGGGGGCCTCTGTACTAATACAGAAGCATTTTGCACACCCGCGGATGGCTCTGTACCCCTACAGAAACATTTTGCACGCCCGCGATTGGCTCTGTACCCCTACGAAGGTATTTTTCACGCTCGCGGATGCCCCTGTAGGGGTACAGAGCGGTTTTTCTAAACCGAAAATCCCTTCCGACACAATATTTTAGGGTTTCGCCCGTCTACAAAAGAAAAACGAAAATCGTATGAAACGCACATTCACCCTGCTTTTTCTCACCCTCATGCTCACATACGGCTGGCAGGGCTACCGGCTGGCGACGGACGACGGGCGCATGGCGTGTGCCCCCGAAGGACGCCTTTCCGACATCGCGGAAACGGTGAAGGCCATCCGTTTGGACACGAACACGCTTCGCCCGGAGCAAATCCGCAACGTCCAATGCGACCGGAAGCACATTTTTCTTACCAATGCGGGACGGCTTTACCATTTCATGACGTCGGGGAGATGTGTGGGCGAAATCGGCGGAGGCGGACAGCCGTTGGAGGTGGTCGATTATGCCGTCGACCCGACGCATCAACAACTGATTGTGCTTGGACGTGACGGAGTAATCCATTATTATACGTATGACGGCGTGTGCACGGGGAAAAGCCGCCTGCCGCACGAGGAAAACTGGCTGGCCGTCGGCGACATAGCTTACTACGACGGCGGGTTGTGGCTGACGGTGGATCGCACCGGCCCCCAGAACCTAAGCGGCGGTACACCGGTCGAACAATGGCTGTACCGCCTCGACAGAGAGTGTCAGATTACGGAGCGGAGACAGCTGCACGCGGCCGATACGGGGCGCGTGGCGGTGGACTACCTGCCTCGCCCGCAAATCGGCGTCGCACACGGACGTGTCTATACCTACGCGCCCGGGACACCTTCCAATTATATCTTGGAAACGACGCTGTATCTTTTACAGAATCAGCTCGCAGGAAACGCCATAGACGCAACCACCATCCTGCCCCTGCAAGTCGGTCCACGTTTTCTCTTCACCACCACCCCCTATGCGCAGACGGCGGAAGAAGGCTACATCTTTTGTTTCGACGGATGGAAAAAGCGTGCCATTCTTGCACAAGGCGGACTGGATGACGACTTCTACGGGACGGGGAAAGTGACGAATTTGCAGCCGGCAGATCTTCATAACCGTGTCTACTGTTACGTAAAACAGCAAACGGGGCCGCACAATACGTTCCCCCAATCGGAAACGGACGGCAACCCCGTGCTGTATTTCGTCACCATGAAAGCGTGACGCCGATGCTCCTGCTTAAAATATCCGGCCGCAAAGACGGAGTTTCAACACCGGATAGAAGGTCAGTTTGTCCATAATGTCCGAGAAGGTATCGTCCGCGTCGAGTTCTGCCATCAGCTGGCTCACGTCGCCATAATTCGTATATACTTCCGGTTTGCCATGGAACTGGACGCCTAGTTCGAACATCACGCTGATGCGCTTCTTCGGGACAACACGCCCGAATCCCAATCCGACATACGGACGGAAGCTGTTCACCCGCAAGCCGCCCGAGACATTTCCGTTCTCGTCGACTGGAATAGTATAATCGCCGATGATGACACCCGCATCAGCCGGCAGATTGGCCAGCGCGTCACTGTGTCCGCTGATCTTCACAAGCGAACTTCCCCCAAAATAAGCCCCCGCCGTAATGAAAAAAGAACCTTTGAAAGGATACACATTCAGGAGCACTTCGCCTGAAACACGTTTGATACTCCCTTCCATCTCGATAGTCGAAGGGACGTCGGAACCTTCCATCCCGCTCACATCCACGTCCACATCCGTACTCAAATTGAAATTCGGCATAATCGATAGCCCGCCACGCAAAGCCAGATAAGGCGTAATCGAGGTCGCAACGTTTACATCCACTCCCGTCAGTCCGACGCCGGCTCCGACTGCCAATGAATTAAATACTCCCAATTCCTGCTGAGCAGCCGCTTGCTGCACATTCACGCTAGCGCCAACCAACAAAACAGCGCACAAAAGATTTCTAAAAAACTTCATAATCTTTTAACTATTCTATTTGTATTGAAATAAAGTACAACAAAGAAAACAATTATTTCCGAAACCAAACGACAAATCAGACAAGAAATCGTACCTTTAGGCCTGTTTTAAATCCTATCATAAACAAAAATTAGACTAATGAGTACAAAAAAAATTCCTGTCCTGCTCCTGACCGGTTATCTGGGCAGTGGAAAAACGACACTGGTAAACCACATTCTTTCCAATAAACACGGAATCAAATTTGCGGTCATTGTCAACGACATCGGAGAGGTAAACATTGATGCCGACTTGATTCAGCGCGGCGGCATCGTCGGTAAAAAAGATGACAGTTTGGTGGCGCTCCAAAACGGCTGTATCTGCTGCACGCTCAAAACCGACTTGATTGAACAGCTGTTCGACCTCATGAAGATGGAGCGCTTTGACTACATCGTCATTGAGGCCAGCGGAATCTGCGAACCGGAACCCATCGCACAGACCATCTGCTCCATTCCCCGTTTGGGAGAAGCATACCGCCGGTACGGTATCTGCCAATTGGATTGCATCGTGACGGTAGTAGACGCTCTCCGCCTACAAGACGAATTTACCTGCGGGGAAAAACTGACTAACCGGAAGGTAGGCGAAGAAGATATTGAAAGCCTGATTATCCAGCAAATCGAATTCTGCAACATCATTTTGCTGAACAAAGCGTCGGAAGTCAAACCGGAAGAGTTGAAGCGAATCAAACAGATTATCCGCACGTTGCAGCCTGCAGCGGCAATCATCGAATGCGATTACGCAAACATTGACTTAGACCAAATTATCCATACCGGCCTATTCGACTTCGAACGGGTTGCTACCTCCGCCGGCTGGATACGGGGCATCGAGCAGCCGATAGACGACAACGACGAGGAACACCATGAACATGAACACGAACACGCGCATCATCATCACCATCATGCCGACGAAGGAGAGGCGGAAGAATACGGCATCGGTACGTTTGTCTATTACCGTCGTCCCGCTTTCGACCTCAACAAGTTCGATTATTTTCTCCAGAAGCATTGGAGCCCGAACATCATCCGCGCCAAAGGCGTCTGCTATTTCAAGCACAATCCCGACATGTCTTACCTCTTCGAGCAGGCAGGCACACAAAAATACCTTTCCGAAGCCGGCCAATGGTACGCCACCGCTCCGGAAGAAGAGCTCATCGAACTGATGAAACAAGAACCTGGCCTGCTCCGCGACTGGGACCCGACGTATGGCGACCGCATGCAGAAAATCGTCTTTATCGGACAGCATCTGGACAAGGAGGAGATTACGCGGAGGTTAGATGAATGTTTAGAAGACAGTTAAAAATCTTCCTGGCAGGAAACAAAAAACGGGTCGACAGCGAATTAAATTTTCCTGCCGACCCGTTTTTTTATGGTTGCCGAGCCACATGCTAATCAATCGAACATGTGCCGGAATTTATCGAATATCTTTTCTTTTACCGATTTCTTGGGTTGGAAATTGGGCGAGTTTTCCAAACCGTTCATGATTTTCTTTTCCGAATCCGACAACGTTTCAGGGATATAGACGCTGACGTTGATGAGCAAATCTCCCGTACCGTAGCTGTTCACCGAAGGTAATCCTTTATTGCGCAGGCGGAGCACCTTACCCGGTTGCGTGCCCGGCTCGATTTTGACCTTCGCCTTTCCATCGATGGTCGGGACTTCCACCGTTCCACCCAACGCGGCCTGCGGCACGCTCAGCAAGAGATTATAGAGCAGGTCGTTTTCGTCGCGTATCAATTCGGGATGCGGCTCTTCTTCTACGAGAATCAACAAATCTCCATTGATTCCGCCATGCCGTGCCGCGTTGCCTTTTCCGCTCATCGAAAGCTGCATACCTTCAGCCACACCGGCGGGGATATTAATCGTGATAACCTCGTCGTCACGAACAATGCCTTCGCCATTACAAGCTGCACATTTCTTTGTTATGATTTTCCCTTCGCCACCGCAGGTCGGACAAGTCGTCTGTGTCTGCATCTGCCCCAAAATGGTATTGGTCACACGCGTGACAACACCCGTACCATGACACGTGTCGCACGTCTTGGTGCTATGGTCATCCTCCGCGCCCGAACCATGACAATGGGTACAAGTTACATATTTCTTTACCTTGATTTTTTTCTCAACGCCGGTTGCAATTTCTTTCAAGTTCAATTTCACTTTTACCCGCAAGTCCGAACCCCGGTTTACGCGACGTCCGCCTCTCGAACCGCCGCCAAAACCGCCGAATCCGGCAAAACCGCCGAAATGTCCGCCGAATATATCACCGAACTGCGAGAAGATATCTTCCATTGACATACCACCGCCAAAGCCGCCTCCCTGCGAAGCACCGCCTACTCCGGCATGGCCGAACTGGTCATAACGCTGCCGCTTCTGCGGATCGCTCAACACGTCATAGGCCTCGGCAGCCTCTTTGAAATTCTCTTCCGCCTGTTTATCTCCCGGGTTCTTATCCGGATGAAACTGAATCGCCTTCTTTCGGTATGCTTTCTTGATTTCTTCAGCCGTAGCGTTCTTGCTGACGCCTAATACCTCATAATAATCTCTTTTCGCCATCTTTGTCTCTATCTCTCAGTTGCCACTTCACCTCTTATTCTCCGACCACTACTTTTGCATGACGGATTACCTTGCCATTCAATGTATAGCCCGTTTGCACACAATCCAACACTTTACCCTTCATTTCAGGTTCCGGAGCCGGAATCATGGCGACAGCCTCCGATGTCTCGGCATCAAACGGACAGCCCACCGTCTCAATCGGTTTCACATTCTGTTGTGACAAATAAGAGATAAACTTTGAATAGATGAGTTCAACCCCTTCGGAAACGGCCTTCATGTCTTCTGCCGTACGAATATTTTGCAATGCCCGTTCAAAATCATCTATAACAGGCAACAGATGAGTCAGAGCGCTTTCACCTCCATTCTTAATCAGCTCAGATTTCTCGCGCAACGTACGTTTGCGGTAATTGTCAAATTCAGCCCGCAGACGAAGATGGGAATCGTTCAATTCATCATACTTTTTTTGAAGGGAATCCTTTTCTTCCGTCGCAGCTTCCTCTGCTTTCTTATCCGCCACATTGTCAGATGTCGCATTTTCTGCTGACGCATTTACCTGTTCTTCCTGCAAATTTGTCGTTTCTTCTGCCTTTTGATTTTCTTTCGATTCGGCAGTTTTTTTCTTGTTATCCAAATTCGTCTTATCCATACAGCGTTATCTTTTTTTATTATATTCTAATTATCAATGAAATAAAGGGAACATACATCTTTTCTCTTCTTTACGGGGATACTGCGTATTTCTCCTTTTCTCTTCTATATGCTATCAAATATGCTGCCAATTACTCTACCCGGAATGAAAAATATCTTTACCTTTGTGTAAGAATAAATACATCAAGTGAAAAAAGGATATGAGAAAAGCGATTTTATCTGCCCTCTTATTGGTGGCATGTGTCGTTATATGGGCCCAAAATCGGAATGTCTGCCGATTAGGCATCACCTATGAAGTCAGTCAAAACGTTCACTGGGGAAAAGGGAAACCAGTCGTTACGGGAATCATCCCCTATTCACCCGCAGAACTGGCCGGCATCAAAGTCAACGATATTATTCTGACCATTGATGGCGTCCAAACCATGGATATTTCTCCCGACGAAATTACAGAATTGTTGAATCCGGCAGGGAAAAACGAACTGCTACTGACAGTCGCCAATCTCTCCGCCCCTTCCAAACAAATCCTTATCAAAAAAGAATGCAAAAGAAGCAATGCCATCACAGAGGAACAGTTGGCTGTTGCATTTTGCATGTATAGTCTGGAAACAACCAGCGAACGGGAGTTTGTCTGCCCGTTCAAAACAACGACGACTACCGACCCGGTGGATTTCTTGCAATACAAAACATTTGCATTCGCTCCAATCGACGAAAGCAACAATGAGCTCGAAACCACAATTAACGCATGTATCGAAAAGGTATTGACTGAA
>CALUTX010000043.1 GCA_944323815.1 uncultured Parabacteroides sp.
GAACTTTGTGCGTGTTCCTATAGGGCGGACTTCAAACATAGAATCTATTGATTGGCAACTTGCGGACATTCATTTTTCAATATTCAATCTTGACACTTTATACACCACCGTATGCCCTTTCTCCCACTCGTTGTCGCTGATGCTTGCGGTGAGGGTCTGTTCCACTCCGTTTTCCGTGAACTTCACTTCTATCTGCGCTCCTTTCGGCAAGGTCTGCGGAATCATCATGAAGGTGTTTTCGCCTTCGGTCAGTTCCGTGCCTTCCGGGGTGTTTTCAGATGTTATGGTGAGGGTGTATGTGCCGTTGGCTTCCCCGGGCGTCGTCCACGTTTCATTGGCTACGGAATAGGTTCCGCTACCATATACGTTTTTAATGGAGATGGAGGTGATGGCGTTTCCCAGCCCCGTGCCCACCTTGAACTTGACGGCGGTGCAGAGGTGGAAGAAATTCAGCTCGTAGGTTGCGTTGGTCGAGCCGGACACGTCGGTTTTCCAATAAGCCAGCAGGTCTTTTTGCTTGGTGATGTTCCGGGAACGGTGTAGGTCAGGGTCGGCGCACCGGCGGTTGTATTGCCGAGGATGCCGCCATCTTCATCATAGGGGGCGTAGGCGAAGAACGCCAGGTTGTAATCCTTGCCCGGCCAAAAATGCGGAGGGTTGAAACCATACGTGCCGTTGCTTGCCATTGCCTTTTCATTGTTGATGTAGGTGGGCGTCTGCGTACCGTCCCAATCGCCTTGGTAGGCATACGCCAACACGCCGAAGCTGCCATACACAGAGGCGAAGTTGTCGGTGTTGACGACGGTTCCCCGCGTGGCGATGCGTGCCGTGTCGGGTACGGAGGGCGAGGCGATGCTGTCCGTCTCGGCGGTATGCAGGTAGAGGCTTGGACCACCCTGTGCGTTGCGCAATTCCGTCACGCTGCGGCGTGTGACGGATGCCGCGCTACGGGTCTGCGTGGAATCACCCGCGTTCCATCCTCGCGCCTCAATGGAGGGGGCGAAGGCAATGCTGTCGGTGGGCGTTGCCGTACGGAACAGGTCGTCGTCCGTACACGAGGCGGCCATCGAAAGTGCCAGTATGACAGCCGTGCCGCCTATCCAGCTGTGGAATCTTCTCGGTTTCATCTTTCTGTTGTTTTATAGTTAATAGTTATAAGTTACGGGATTGTACTATTGTGAAGGTGTATCGAAAATTGCGTCTTTGTCATGGCGGGCTTGACCCGCCATCCAGTATCAACAATGGGAATTCATTTGTTACTGGATTCCGGGTCAAGCCCGGAATGACAAGATACTTTTTCGACACACCCTCGGTGTTATGCCTGAAAATGGCGGTGTGGGTGATTAGTCGTCGGATTTCTCCACCATGTCGATGTCTTGGAAACCGTCAATAAAGTCGTCCACAGTAACTTGGAAGGTAATCGGAACGAGTACGGGTTTACCAGGGTCTTCTGGGTCTGTGTCCGGTTCTTCCGGATCAACGGGAGGAATGTAGCCGCCACCCTCGCCGAAGATGAAGGTATAGACATACTTTTTGCCCTGTTCCCACTTGATGTCACTGGTCGGAATGGCTACGTAGGCATAACCATCTTCATCATCCAAACCTGGCCAAAGCTGTACTTCATCATCGCCTGAAACGTTTTTAAGCTGGCAGTTGACAAGGAAGTAAGAGCCGCCTTTACTGTTGGACTTGTCGTTTTCGATGTTCCACGGGCTCAGCGTTTGCGGCATCAGGAAGAGGGCGCCGGTGTAAACCTTGCTTGCATCATTTCCTGTTGCAGTCGTCAGATCGTAAGCCGTGTTCACTGTACTCAAAGTCACACCTTCTGTGCTTGTGCCTGCGGCGTAGGTTTCATTTTTATCGCCACCAGTAAGCAACTCCCATGAACCTTGCGTACCGGCTTCAATCGTTCCACTCGCACTCGTGTTTTGAGTAGTCGTGGAACTGCTCGGATAGGTAAATGTACCGCCTTTCAGCACGTTCGCCACCCGCACATCCTTAATCGACACCTTCAGGCTGGAATTCGTGTTCTTCGCCTTGAATATAATCTGCGAGAGGGCGTGGCGGAAGTTCACCTGAACCGCAGAACTTTCGTGACTTTCCTTGCTCTCACCCTTGTTTACCGCATACAGCAAGTCTACTTGCTGACTTTGGTCAGTGTTCACTGTGAAATCGGTAATCTTCTGTTCATTGTTCGTGATGCTTACCGTACCGCCTATATTTTCGGTTGGAGATACGGAATAGAAATCCACATTACTTTCCGGCCAAAACACCGTGTTGTCGTAACTCCACGCACCATTACTCTTGCTTACGACCACACCGTTCATCAGGGTCTTGTTATCCGTAAATCCCCACACCTTGAACTTGTCAATTGTGTTTGTCGTCGTGGCAGTTGCTTTGGTCGTCACTTCTGTGGCTACACGGAACTGGATACCCCGCCCCTGATTCATTTCCAACACTTCGTCGTTGTTGCAAGCCGTCAGCGCTACGGCCGACAATGCTGCTAATAACACTTTACTTTTCATTTGTCTACTCTTTAGTTGTTTAAATATTTACAATTATCACGCATAAAATCCAATTGTCAATTGTCCATTGTCCATTACAAAACAATGTCCTCTTCCACCACAATCCAGTCATTCACGACTACCTCCATGTCACCGCCCGTAATCGGCTCTGGCAGGGTCAACCCGTCGATGACGATATGTACCCGTCGTTTATCCGGTGCCTCGTCTACCTGCTGCGTCACGTCGAAGGTGTAGTAATATTTCGAGCCGTCTTTCAGCCAGACGTAGAGTACCAGTTTATGCGGTTCATCTATCTCCGTCTCTCCTCCCGATCGAGTCACATCCGTCGCCGCGTCGTAATGCCCGAAGGTATGGAAATCACCTTCGATAGTCGTCGCGTCGCCAACCGCCGCACGGAACGGCAGCGTCACGTATTCCCGCCGTACCTGTTCCGCCGCACAGAACACCGAGCCGGACATTCCCGACAGCGATGCCGACATCTGCGTTACGTAGCCCACATTCTTTACATTCCGGATTTCGTATGTATAATGGCAAATCTGTTCATGCGGCATCAGGGTAATCCTCAGTTCGTCCCGCTCGATCGTCGTCCGCTCCGTCTCGCCATCGCGCACGAACCAGTAGCTCAGGCCACGCTCGCGAACGTCCACGTTCATCGCGTGGTCGCCCCACATCATCTCGGGTGTGATGACCACCCGTTCCTCCTCCGTCCCCTTCGCACGCGGAGCCGAATAGGAGGCATTGCCGAATACCGGTTCAAACAGGCTTCCTTCGCGCGTATAGCACTCCTGCTGCCAGAAGTCGCCTACGCCCCGAAACTGAACCACCTCGTAATCATTATTATAATAAAGCACCTGATAACGGCCGACGGGGATTTCCACCGTCCCCCCTTTCATCCCCGCCAAGTCGTAACGCATCGGCTCGCCCGTCTGTGTCCCGGCCTCGTCGACAGGATAAAACCACAGGCACATGCCCTCCACCTCGTTGTTCCGCTCGGCGTCGGGCGCATAGCTCCAGTCGAACTCGACCTGCAACTGTGCCGTATGGGGATGATGGTAGCACAACTCCTTGTGTTCGCAAGCCGTCACAAGCAGCAGGAGCGACAAGCTGCTTATCATAACGTATATCCATTTCTTCGTTTTCATCGTTTGCCTCCTTTCCGGTTTGTATTGTCCCGACCGATGAGCCAGACAAGGGAGATTTCCGCCTTCGTCGGGCCGAACCAATGGCGTTGTTTCGTTACTTGCCAGACGTAGCAATTGTCTATCGGCAGGTATTCCTTGTATTCACCGCCCAAATAACCGATGCCGAAGGTAAAGTCGAGGTTCAGACGGCGGGCGATGGGATGAGAGTAGCCGTAGCTGATACCGCCGCCGTAGCTCCACTTGTCGCCCAAGTAGCCCCGGCCTCCCCATTCGAAGTCGTAGGTAACCAATTGGGCATACAGGCCGATATGATGTCCCTGCAATGGCTTTTCCTTTGCCTTCCGCCCCAGCCAGTAGCGTCCTTCGATATCACCGCCATACGTACGCCAATAACGATGTCGGCGGTCGCTCTTCCACCAGGCGTACATCCAGTTTGCCGCCAGTGACCAGCGCTTGCCCAGATAAATGTCCACGCCGATGTTCGGCACAGCAAGCGCGTCGTAAAGTAGATTGGTTTTAACAGCCAGATACAAGGGAGAGGGTTTCGGAGGTTGTTCGAGGAAGAGCGTGTCACGCCTCTCCACGTACAGCGTGTCGCGGTTTTCCACATAGACCGTATCGGGCGGAAGCGTCGCTTCCGGCTCGGCATATTTGGCGGTTAGAAGGATGGACGAATAGCGCATCTCCGGGAAGAAATGCTCCTGCATATAACGGAATGCCTTGCCATCAGCCAGACGCATCAGTTCCCGCTTGCGGTATTCCACCCGACGACCCGTTCGTTGTACGACCATTCGGGCGCCTCACGAAGCACCTCCAGCACTTCCGCCCGGTAAGGCATCGTCGATGACGCCACACGACGCTCCAGCTCCTCCCAGTTGTAGCAGCCCGCCTGCTCGACATTCACCTCACCCGGCAGGCGGATGCCCGCCTTGTTATACAGATAGTCGAGGAACGACGCCGTCCGCGCCTCATACAGCCGCTCGTTCAGCTCCAGCGGCCCCTCGAGCGAGGCGAACGAACGCACCCGGAACCGGAAACGTTGGTAACGCGCGTCGGAAAGGACCGCACGCAAACGGCCGACGAACCGCTCCAATGCTATACCGTTCTCACGGAAGTCGGAGATAAGCTCCGACTTCCCTGTTTTATAATAGACTCGAACCGAGTCTCGCTGAACTTATGCTGCCGCATGGCCGCCGTACAGCAATAGAAATATCCAAAATATCTTTCTCTCATACATTATTTTTCACACACAAATAAGCTCTTTTATCTAACCCAAAAGTGTTTATTTGTGCAAATATAGCGCCCATACATTTACACTATTTACACTTTCATCCGTTTTTCAGACCCATCTTCCGCTATTTGCTCCCAAATTCCGAACGGAATCGAACTGTCTTTTTGCTTACCTACCATCGGTTTTTATGACACAGGGACCCATGATCCGAATCTTCTTTCCGACCTCTTTTTCATTTGTCTTGTTTTCCGGTATTTTCCCCGACAAATTGATAAAGCTGAACTTCGCGAGAATCGCGTGAATAGGACCGACATGTGGAAGAGTACAAAAAAAAGAAGACACACGGAGCTAACGAACACTCAAAAACAAAGAGGCGGTATCTGACACCTCCTTTCTCGGCACTTTGTCGCCACGAGGACGGTCGTAATGGCCATCAGAACGGTCATAACGGCAACTACGACCGTCCTACTTACCAATGACGACCGTCCTAACCCTCCTTCAGGACGGTCGCAATCGCAACGATGACCGTCCTCGTGGCAGTGGCGACCGTCTTCATCTCCATTCCCCTCCTTTTCGGGACATCAAACAGCATTGCAAAAGGGAAAAACGGCTTTCAAGCATATTATTCCGAGGCACATTCGCTACTGCTTTTCACTCTTCCTGAAAGAAACAGCCATTACAAAAAAGTGCTTCTTTTATCAAATTCTTCCTTCAACAGACCATACACATGAATATCCGTATATTCGCCCGAGGCAAGCAGTTCTCCCTGCCGTTCTGTTCCTTCAAGCACAAAGCCCAAACGCCGGGGGATGGCATTACTTGGCTGATTTCCTACTGCACAGCGAATTTGTATCCGGTTTATGCCGCGCTCTTGAAAAGCCCAGCGGCAGAGGAAGTGGACGGCATGTGTCACAATCCCCTTGCCACGATAAGCAGGCAACAGCCAATAACCGATTTCCGTACGGTGATTGGCGCTGTCCGTAAAATGAAATCCGATCAATCCGCATAATTCGGTACCGTGTTTTAAGACAAAAACAGGTTCCCGCTTCTCATAAGGGGTTGCCAATATCGGATGGAGGAATTGCTGTTCGTCCGCCACCGTTTTCAGTCCGTCGACAAACGGAAGCCACCGGCGCAAATCGTCCCGGTTGCGGTCGATGGCTTCAAATATCGCCTGCGCATCTTCATAGATGGCCTCCCGAATCGTGATTCCCTCCACGCCAAACGAATGGGTTTCCGGATAAAGAATTTTTTCAAACGCCAGCCGCTCGTTGCCGTTCCGATAATACACCTTGCCGCACAAGCGGAATCCCAGCGACTCCAGCAGTCGAAGCATGTATTGATTATCCGCTTTGGTATCTACCCGGAACCCATATACGCCTTCCCGCCGGCTAAGTGCCTCTGCCCGGAGCATAAATTGTCCGGCCAAGCCCCGCCGTTTCATCCCGTCGGCCACTGCAAGCCGATGGACAACGACATAGGGCAACGCGTTCGACCAACTGTCCGCAATCTGTTCATAGACCGGCTCACCCTTGAAAGAAATCACACCATACACCGCCACTTGCTTGTCCACACACATGACATAACCGACACCCTCCTGAATATCCCGCCGGATGTCATCGGGCAAAGGATAGGTTGCGTCCCACTGAAATGTGCCCAACTGGCGCATCTGCGCTTTCGCCTGCTGAATGATTTCCCAAATGGGGTCGAAGTCCGCCATTTCTGCTTTTCGGAAAAAAAGGTCGTCTATATCGCTCATTCGGATTCAAATTTACGTTATCAGAGCCCCAAATGTACACAAAAATATTGTACTTTTGCGAAACTATATAAATACGTTCAGATTAATGGATTTCAAACTCAATACAGGCAGTTGCTGCATGGGAACAAAAGGGTGCAGCAAGATACAGAACAACAAATTGAACACATACGACTGGCTTTGCGACATTCCGGAAGCAGAAAACGCGACCGATTTCGTAGAGGTGCAGTTCAAGAATACCCGCAAGGGATACTACATCAACAGCTCCCATATTCCGTTGGTAAAAGGCGATTTGGTAGCCGTCGAAGCCAGTCCGGGTCATGACATCGGGACGGTCACGCTGACCGGAAAGTTGGTTTTGCTCCAGATGAAGAAAAACAACGTCCGCACAGGCGAGGGCCACGAACCCAAGAAAATCTACCGGAAAGCCAAACCAACCGACATTGAGAAATATGAGGAGGCGAAGGCGAAAGAGCATGCCACGATGATTCGTTCGCGTCAAATCGCGGCCGATTTGGGACTGGACATGAAAATCGGGGATGTCGAATATCAGGGAGACGGGAACAAAGCGATTTTTTACTACATCGCAGACGAGCGCGTCGACTTCCGCCAACTGATTAAAGTGCTGGCAGAAGCCTTCCGGGTACGCATCGAGATGAAGCAAATCGGAGCACGCCAAGAGGCGGGGCGCATCGGGGGGATCGGTCCCTGCGGACGCGAGTTGTGCTGTTCGAGCTGGATGACCAATTTCGTCTCCGTGGCAACCAGTGCAGCCCGTTATCAGGACATCTCCATGAATCCGCAAAAACTGGCGGGACAATGTGCGAAACTGAAATGCTGCATTAACTTCGAGGTGGACACGTATGTGGAGGCCCAGAAGCGTTTGCCTTCACGCGAAATCACGCTGGAGACAAAAGACAGCACTTATTATTACTTCAAAGTCGATATTTTCAAACGGGAAATCACCTATTCGACTGACAAATCCATCGCCGCCAATTTGGTCACCATCTCGGCGAACCGGGCTTTTGAGGTCATCAACATGAACAAAAAGGGCATCAAACCGGAAAAGCTCGAAGGAGATGCCACACAAGAAACGGCCAAACGCGAAACCAAGGACATCCTCGAACAAGACATCACGCGGTTCGATTCCCAGCTGAAGAAGAAAAAGAAAAAACGGAAGAGCAGCAACAGCAACAACAACGCGAATGCGGCTGCCCAACCCAAAGAAAAAGAAACACCTGCCAACGCTTCTCGAAACGAAGCCAACAAAAGCGCGAACAACGAGAAAGCCAACGGTAACGGGAATGAGAATAAAAGCAATAAAAACAACGGGAAAAGCAAAGGCCGTAACCGGAATAAACAACGCACCAATCCGGAAAACAATGACAAACAAGCCCAAAACAACAAACCTCAACCCGCTCAAAAACCGGATGCTTAAAGCCGTTGTCGTCGGCTGGATATGCCTGATGAATTGCATCTCGTGCGAATACCCGGCTTTGTACGACCGTTACCAGCCCGTAGAGCAAACCGGATGGGGAAAGGAAAAGGTGTATTATTTCACGTTTGAGGTGCAAGACACCGCTGTCCCGTATGATTTGACATTGAACATCCGGAACAACAACCTGTATCCCTACCAAAATCTATGGTTGTTTTGCAGCGAGGAACATCCCATCGGCTCGCTCCGGCAAGACACGATCGAATGTATGCTTGCCGATGAATATGGAAAATGGTATGGAAACGGGCTCTCCCTTTTCCATACCGGTTTCCCGATACGCACCCGTTACAAATTTCCCCATGCCGGCCAATACACGTTCAGCTTCCGCCAAGGCATGCGACGCGACACCCTAATCGGAATCCAGGAAATCGGATTGACGGTACGAGCCTCAAAAGATAACTAATTGAACGCTGCTACAAACCGACTCACCAATACCTTTACCGCTCCCGCCGGGAAGCATCTAATCGAAGAAAAACAAAAAGCAAGATGGTAAAGCCCCAGAGGGACGAGCCGCCGTAACTGAAGAAGGGCAGCGGAATGCCGATTACGGGGGTCAGACCGATGACCATCCCGATATTTATCGCCAAATGAAAGAAGAAAATGGAGGCGACGCTATATCCATACACACGGCTAAATACGGATGTTTGTCGTTCGGCCAAGACGATCAGACGCAAAATAAAGGCGCCATAGAGGAGTAAAACCAATGTTGTCCCGATAAATCCTTCCTCCTCACCGACTGTGCAAAAGATGAAGTCGGTATCCTGTTCGGGAACATATTTCAGTTTGGTCTGCGTACCGTTCAAAAAGCCCTTTCCGGTCAATCCGCCCGAACCGATGGCAATCATGGACTGGTTCACGTTATAGCCGGCCCCCGTCGGGTCGTCCTCCAATCCCAATGCCACCCGGATGCGCACCTGCTGATGCGGCTCCAATATATCTGTAAACACGTAATCGACCGAATACATAAACGCCAACGAGCCCAATGCAAAAGCAGCTATCAACACATAATGCCACACCCAATTGCGAATGGAGAGGAATACAAGATAACCCACCGACGCCAACAACACGCCAATGGCAATCCAAGCATAATTCACCGGCATGAAGAAAGAGGCTGCCCAACCACCCAAAAAAGCCACAGCCACGGCTCCCGACAAAATCCGCACAGCCCATTTATCCCGACGCTCTATCCATACCAATCCGATGACAAGCAACAAAATCAGGCAGGATACAATCAGCTCACCCAATGGTGTCGCCCCTAAGAGAACACCCGAAAACTTCATGCTAAGCACAAAAAAAGCAACCGCACAGACTCCTGCCAACAAGATATACCCCGACATGCCTTCGCGATAGAGCATCAAGAAAAATGCCAAATAAACCAATGCCGAACCGGTCTCTTTCTGCAACAAAATACAAAGCATCGGCAGGAAAATCAGGGCCAATACAGATAGGAAGTTTTTCGGCGTCGTCAGTTTAAAGCCATACGTGCCCATCCGTTTGGCCACGGCAAGCGCCGTCGCAAACTTAGCAAACTCAGCCGGTTGCAATCGGATGGGACCCAAAACAAGCCAAGAATGGGAACCTTTTATATCCGGCGCTATAAAAATCGTCACAACCAGCAACAAGATGACAGCGGCATACATCAAATAGGCAAACACATCGTACACCTCGCTCTCCAGCATCAAGATGACAAATATCAACACAACCGACAGCCCCATCCACACCAATTGCATACCGGGACGCCCGGAAGGGTCGAACAGGCCGGCGTTGTCAAACTCATAACTGGCGCCACAAATACTGAACCACCCCGCAACGACCAAGAGGACATAAAACAGAACCGTCCACCAGTCAATCATCTTCCATATCGCTGTTCTTCTATAACTCCCCATCCGGCAACGTCAAACTATTCGGCGAAACAACCGCATTGGCCATTGTCTCCTCCAACAATTTATTTTCTTCTGAAATTTCTCCCTTTAAATACTTCTCAAGCATCAATTTCCCGATGGGAACACCATAGACCGCCCCGAAACCTCCATTCTCCACATAGACGCAAATGGCCACCTCCGGGTCCCGATAAGGAGCAAACCCCATAAAAGCGGAATGGTCTTTACCGTGCGGATTTTCAGCCGTACCGGTTTTTCCGCATACCTCAATATCAGGAAGCGCAGCCCCGCGGCACGTTCCGCCCAAAACAGCCTGCCGCATTCCCTCGGCTATCACCTCATAATGTACCGGATCCACCGCCGTATAACGCCTGCGGGTATAAAGCGTATCCAACGGTAAATCCTGAATCTCTTTCACGACATGCGGCGTGATGAAATATCCCCGGTTGGCAATAGTCGCCGCCAAATTGCATATTTGTAACGGGGTAGCCAAAATTTCCCCCTGCCCAATGGCAATCGAAATGACGGTGCTGGAGTTCCAACGTTTCCGATAATACTTGTCGTAATATTTGCTGTTGGGGATAAACCCGCGCTTTTCGCCCGGCAAATCAACCCCCAACTTATATCCATACCCCATCGAAACCAAATAGTTCTTCCAAACCTCAAACGCATCTTGGACGGAAGGATACCGCTTCCGGCTATCCAGCATGTCATGCAGCCCCCAACAGAAATAAGAGTTGCAGGACGTAGCCAATGCGAAACTCAAATCCAAAGGCGAAGCATGACCGTGACAAGCCGGTTTCCCACCCCGATAGGTATAACCATGCGCACAGGTATAACGTGTTTCAGGCGTAATCACACCTTCCTGCAAAAAGATCAACGCCTGCGTCGGTTTGAACGTAGAACCGGGTGGATAGGTTCCCATAACAGCACGGTTCAAAAGCGGATTATCCGAATTTTTTGCCAGCATCGCATGGTTTTCCCCGCGTTGGCGCCCGACCAAGAGAGCCGGGTCGTAAGAGGGTGACGAGACCAGACAAAGGATTTCACCCGTCTTCGGTTCGATCATCACAATGCTGCCCCGTTTGTTTCGCATCAGTTTCTCGCCCAAGGCTTGCAAATCCATATCGATAGCCAACTTCAGGTTCTTGCCCGATACCGGCGCGACGTCATGTTTCCCATCTTCATAATGCCCCTGAATGCGGCCACGCGCATCCCGCAAAAGGATTTCCACCCCTTTTTCGCCGCGCAATATCTTTTCGTAAGACAATTCGATGCCCGATTTGCCTTTGTTATCTCCCGGCACATAATAGGCGTCTTTCTTAATCTCACCCCGGCTCACTTCGCCCAGATTACCCAGCAAATGGGCACCATTCGGATACGCATATTCCCTTATCGTCCGGTTTTGGACATAAAAACCCGGAAACTTATACAACTTCTCTTGCAAAACGCCGCATTCTTGGGCCGACAAATGGTTCATAAACATTTGCGGCACATAAGAAGAATATCCCGGATTCAACCGTCGGTTTTTTATGTCGGCGATTCGCTTCACAAACTGTTCTTTGGAAATATTCAATATTTGGCAAAAATCGAGCGTATCAAACGGTTGCACCTCCCGCATCACCACCATCACTTCATAAGAAGGCTGGTTGTACACAAGCAGTTTGCCATTTCGGTCGTACATGATTCCCCGGGAGGGATACAGTGTTTTTTTCAAAAATGCATTGCTGTCTGCCCACGCCTTGTAGTCATTATCGACGACTTGCAAAAAGAACAGACGGACAATGAAAACAAGAATCACCAAAACAATGACGCCGCCTATCACATAGCGTCTGTTTTCGAATGCATATTTTGTATTAATCTCCACTTGGCTGTGCTCCCAAATTGAATGCTTCAACCGTACAAATCAACAAAACCGATGCAGCTACACTTGCTCCTATTCGAATCACAAGAAACAGCGGATCGAAGAAGGTCATCGACTCGATCAAAAATAACGTCACATGATGAATCAAGACAAACAACAGCACATAGCGGAAAAAGGCCCCATACCCGAATGTCCGATAAGAAGGGAGTATCTCTTCCGGCAAATCTTTCCCCACCAACAGTTGTATCAAGGGCTGGCGAACAAAAGCATCCAACGTGCAAGCTGCCGCATGCATCCCCGAAGTATTGGAAAACAGATCAATCGTCAATCCTATCAGAAAAGAGAAAAACAAGACATGCACACGCGAGGCGTTCACCGGCATTTTCAAGATAAAATACAGATACAAAAAAGGTGTCGCCACCCGCAGGAAATGAATGTTATTCAAAACCCACACTTGGAGCAACACCAACACAACAAAATAGACGACTCCCCGCAAAATCGTATTAATCATTCTTTTTTGCCTCCTGCTCTACCTTTTTTTGCTCTGCTTGCCGGTAATTTTTAATTATACGCACATGATCGAGTACCCGAAAGTCCGTGGCTAATTCCACATCCAACGAATAAAAATTATCATCACGCTGTTTTTTATAATCGACGACACGCCCCACAATAATCCCCGCCGGAAAGACGGCCGAATAGCCACTCGTTACAACCGTATCTCCTTTTTCAAATTTCACATGGCGAGGCAATTCTTCCAAATTAGCCAATCGCGCATCGTGTCCGTTCCAAGTCAACGAACCAAAGTAGTTGCTCCCCAAAATCTTGCAACTTAACCGGGATTTAGGATTCAACAGCGGAATCACCACCGAAAAATGTTCAGAAACCGTCGAAACAATTCCGACAACTCCCCGATCGGAAACAACTCCCATATCCGGTTCGACGCCATCTGCCCGTCCTTTGTTCAGCGTCACATAATTGGCCAAGCACGTCACACTGTTACTGACTACATCTGCCACAATAAAACGATAAGGAAAAGAACCTGTTGAATCCGCAACCGCCCCTCTGAACAAAACCGTATCAGCATGCATCATCTCCAACTGGTCTTGCAAATCAAGCAATTCCATTTCAAGTTGCCCGTTACGTTCCAACAACTCCCGATTCACTTCCCGCAAATGCAAATAAGCTACCACATTACTCGAAACAGTCGCGACATGCCCCATTATCACATTCGCCGAACCAAACATTATATTCCGTTGATAAGCATGATTATAATAAATCAATACAAAGGATATAATCTCAAGCAAAACGAATAAGAACCAATGTCTTTTGCTGATTAAAAAATCCAGAAGCTTACGCATAAAAACAATGGACAAAACAATTGACAATGGACAATTAACAATTGACAATTATTTTCTACCGAACGCGAAACCCAATTGTCAATTGTTAATTGTCCATTCATTCGTCATCTCATGAGAAAGTTAAATTTATGAATATTCTTCAATGCGATTCCCGTTCCTCTTGCCACGGCGTGTAAGGGATCTTCAGCCACATGAAACTCAATTCCCATCTTATCCCGCAAACGCTTGTCGATACCACGCAACAAAGCGCCTCCACCAGCCAAATAGATGCCGTTTTTGACAATATCCGCATACAACTCCGGCGGCGTCTGCTCCAATGCGCTCAAGACAGCCGCTTCAATCTTCGAAATGGATTTATCCAAACAATGCGCGATTTCCTGATAAGAAACCGGCACCTTCATCGGCAAAGCAGTCATCTGATTCGGTCCGCACACTTCAAAATCTTCCGGAACATCTTCCAAAATACTTAATGCCGAACCCACATTGATTTTAATCCGTTCTGCCATCCGCTCACTTACACGTATATTGTGCTGACGGCGCATATACTCTACGATGTCATTTGTCAAATCATCTCCTGCCACCCGAATAGACTTGTTCGATACGATTCCACCTAACGAGATGACAGCGATTTCCGTCGTTCCGCCTCCTATATCCACAATCATATTACCTTCCGGAGCCAAAACATCCATCCCGACACCGATTGCAGCAGCCATCGGCTCGAATATCATATACGCCTCCCGGCAACCGGCATGCTCGGCCGAATCACGCACCGCTCTGATTTCCACTTCCGTACTCCCCGAAGGGATTCCGATTACCATTCGGAGCGAAGGTGCAAACCAACGTTTCCGGCTACTTGCCATCTTTATCAGCCCGCGCATCATCTGTTCGGCCGCATAGAAGTCGGCAATCACACCTGCACGCAGCGGGCGAATCGTCCGAATATTCGGGTTGGTCTTTTCATACATCTCACGCGCCTGCCGCCCCACAGCCAGTACCTTTTCCGAACGGGCATCGAGCGCAATCACCGAAGGCTCGTCCACCACCATCTTATCATTATAGGTAATAATGGTATTGGCCGTTCCCAAATCCATCGCCAGTTCCTGCGTAAAAGAAAACAATCCCATCTCTTCAGTTATCAGTTTGAATTAAACACCTGATTGGTTGCATTCACGCAAGACGAGCATCCGGACACTGAGCAAAATAATTGAATATCGCCGTATCATACCCTGAAGAAACAGCAAACGCCTCTTTGGCAAACCATTTACGTTCATCAAATGTAGTTTCCGCCCCCTGTTTGTTCAGGAGTTGCATCAACGGCTGGTATTGTGCCTTCGAAGCGACAATCACCACATCTTTGAAGTTCTTTGCGGCTGCCCGAATCAACGAAATACCGCCTATGTCAATCTTCTCAATAATCGCCTGTTCGTCAGCTCCAGAAGCGACCGTTTCTTCAAACGGATACAAGTCGACAATGACCAAATCAATCGACGGAATCTCATATTGAGCCACTTGCGCCTGATCTCCTT
>CALUTX010000044.1 GCA_944323815.1 uncultured Parabacteroides sp.
ACAGATTTTAGCGGAGGGTAAATGTTCAAATAGAGGTGCATCAAGTGGTCTGACGTAGTTTCAAGGCGATATTCTTGTCTCGCTTCCCGCTTTTCCTTACCTTCGCAACCCTAAAAACATTTACCGATGGACGCATACGACATCATTTCACTCCATTCCTACCCTGAATGGCGTATACCGGCGGCACGCTGGTTTCATGAGAAATGGGAAATTCCTTTGGAAGAATACCTGACAAGTATAGATGAAAGTATAGAAGGAATTGCGCCTATCCCGCAGTGGTACATAGCGGTCATTGGGGAACGGATTATTGCCGGAGCCGGTGTGATAGCCAACGACTTCCACAACCGCAAAGATCTGACACCGAATGTCTGTGCCTTGTACGTCGAACCGGAATTCCGCCGCCGTGGCATTGCCGGACATCTGTTGGAGCATATCTGCAAGGATATGGCAACAAAAGGTATCAGCCCCCTCTATCTCATTACGGAACATACTTCATTTTACGAACGTTATGGCTGGGAATACCTGTGCATGGTGAAGGGCGACGACGGGGAGCAGATGCGGATGTATAAAACAACAAAGTCATTGTCAATTCTCAATAATTCCCTACCTTTACACTCGTTTTAAAGAAGAAAGATGAGATTTGACGAATTTGATTTAGAAGATGCCGTGTTAGACGGACTTGACGCGATGAATTTTCAAGAGGCAACCCCTGTGCAGGAACAGACCATACCGCTTATTCTTGAAGGAAAAGACATCATCGCCTGCGCACAAACAGGAACCGGAAAGACAGCCGCTTACGTTTTGCCTGTCATCAACGAACTCAGTAAAGGAGAACATCCCGAAAATGCCATCAACGCGGTCATCATGGCTCCGACCCGCGAACTGGCACAACAAATCGACCAACAGATAGAAGGATTCACCTATTTTATCCCCGTTTCCGCAGTGGCTGTCTACGGAGGGACGGACGGCATCACATGGGAACAACAAAAACGAGGCATGGAGATGGGGGCCGATATTGTCATCGCCACGCCGGGCCGCCTGCTTTCGCACATCAAAATGGGATATGTAGACCTCTCGCAGGTCTCTTTCTTTATCCTCGACGAGGCAGATCGCATGTTGGACATGGGCTTCCACGACGATATTATGCAGGTGTATAAGCTGCTTCCTCCGACGTGCCAAATCATTATGTTTTCAGCCACAATGCCGCCTAAAATCAATGCATTGGCGCAAACCATCCTCAAGACGCCGGCCGTCGTCGATATTGCCATTTCGCGTCCGCCCGAGTCGATTATCCAAACGGCTTACATCTGTTATGAAGCACAAAAACTGCGTATCTTGGAAGACCTGTTCAAGCAAAGTCATCCGCAGCGCGTAATCATTTTCTCCTCCTCCAAAGTGAAAGTGAAAGAACTGACCACTGCGTTGAAACGGCAGAAATTCAATGTTGCCGCCATGCATTCCGACCTGGAACAGGCGCAACGCGAAGAGGTGATGAAAGCGTTCAAGAACGGGCATATCGACATCTTGGTGGCGACAGACGTCGTTTCGCGCGGCATTGACATCAGCGACATCCGCTTAGTCATCAACTTCGACATCCCGCACGACCCGGAAGATTACGTGCACCGTATCGGCCGCACAGCACGAGGAACCAACGGCGAAGGACTGGCCATCACCTTTGTCTCACCCAAAGAACAGAGCAAGTTCCAACAAATCGAACGCTTCTTGGGCAAAGAGGTCTATAAGATTCCCATCGACGCCAAATACGGCGAAGCCCCCGGCTATGCGCCACCCAAATCTTCCGCCTCCAAAAGCAGCCGTTCGCGCAAAAGCCGCTCGCGCCGGACAACACGCTCCCGCTCACATTAAGCGCAGACGCTGCGCTCAACCTAAGCGTAACGCTACGCTCAATCGAAGTGCAACGTTTCGCTCAACGTGAGTGCAGCATTACGCTCAATCGAAGCGCAACGTTACGCTTGCCATCGACGCATGGCGTCGGTCAGAACTTTTTAATCAGGAAAGAGGGATTCACGCGCAAATAAATACCTGCCGAGAAGCTGGTAGCCGAGCCGCTCCGCTGCCCTTCACGGTCTGTCCCGTGCAGAGTGGCCGGCAAATGGGCGTATAAATCGACGTCGATACCCAATGAAAAACCTTTTGCCAACTCGCGCGAATATTCCGCCCCAACATGCACCATCGACGGATTATCAAACGTCTGCCCCTCATCCCGCATTGACACCGCCCCATAGAAAGGACTGCCAAACAGCGAGATGAAACGATGACAACGCCAATAACCGGCTTTCACACGAAAGTCGGCAAGATCGGCAAAAGCCTCGGCATACACGCCATAGCCTTTATCGAACGGCCACAACTGCCCTTTCTGCTGATAATAACCTGCCACATCCACTTCCACATTGACCCGCTTGAGCCACTTGTAACCTGCGTTCCAAACCGCTCCGACACCCAGCGCTCCGTTCGTCAACGTCTGCACGGAGTTCGTCGCGATGGTATCTATCTCCCCGCCCCGATGCTGTGCCAGAAGCTGCAAAGGCACATAAAAATGGAACGGCGCAGTCGGCTCATTCAGCTTATAGCGCGAAGAGAGTCCCACTGTAAACGCCTCTTGATGCACATCTTCGCGAAAGATGAAACTTTCCCAATTCACCCACACATCCAAATCGAACCGGCGGGAAGTATAAAGCACCTGAAGCCCCATTTCCGGGTCGGCCGTCAGGTTCAGTTCCGGATTGTAAAGCGGCTCGATCAGGCGATGGTTCGCCGCACCATACAAACTACCCAATACAATATCAACATGCTCGGACAGGGCCAGTTGTGCCCGAAACCACGGCAAGACATGAAATCCCTTTTGATACTGTTCCCCTTTCCACGTCGCCATGTCTTGATAGGCCATGCTCGGATACTTGTTGGCTCCCCAAAAACGCAACGCATGGACACCCGCTTCCAACTTCAGATTGGACAACGGATAATAAACCGCTTTGGCCTGAAGCCACAGGCCGGGCAATGTATAGCCCTTCATGAACGAACCTTGATATTCGTCGTCCTTGAAAAAACTCAAATTATCAATTTCGACAGAAAGCTCGCCTTTCCGCGCCGGATCGATCCGGCTGTCGGAAGCATACACCCGTTCGGAAATCTGTGCGTCGAGCGGCCCTCCAGCAATCGTTATCCCCATGAAAAACGCTCCCAACACACAAAAGCGAAAGAAGCGAACAGACTTTATTGGTTTCATCTCTTTTTTCAATTTGGGTGCAAACGTAATAATTCTCATGGAATATAGGAAACAAACCGGAAATCTTTCGGGAGACAGACGTGCGCACATAAAAAATATTACCCGGAAACAAAATTGAAATATCCCCCAAATATTCGGATGTTACTCGCTGATATAGGAGATGCGAACCTTTTTTATAGCATTTTTAACCAATTAAGGCGAGATTTGTTCTTTTATCTCTCAAAGGGAAAAGCTATTTTTGCGCCAATTATTTTGAACTTAATTGACATGGAAAAAATCGAAATGAAAGAAGCCAAGGGAAGGCTTGGTGTATTGGTTGTCGGCGTGGGCGGCGCAGTTGCCACGACCATGATTACAGGTACGTTGGCTGCCCGTAAAGGTCTGGCCAAACCTGTCGGTTCCATTACACAAATGGCGACGATGCGTCTGGAAAACGGAGAAGAAAAAGCGATCAAAGATATAGTTCCGCTTGCCGACCTGAACGACATCGTATTCGGCGGATGGGACATTTTCCCCGACAACGCCTACGAAGCTGCTAAATATGCAGAGGTATTGAAAGAAAAAGATTTAGACCTCGTGAAAGAGGAATTGCAAGCCATTCGGCCCATGCCCGCTGCCTTTGATCACAACTGGGCGAAACGTCTGAACGGCACGCATATCAAACAAGCCGCTACTCGCTGGGAAATGATGGAGCAGATTCGCGAAGATATCCGTCGTTTCAAGGCCGAAAACCAATGCGAACGCATCGTCGTCCTTTGGGCTGCCAGCACGGAAATCTACATCCCGCTGTCGGAAGAACACCTATCGCTTGCCGCATTGGAAAAGGCGATGAAAGAAAACAACACGAAAGCCGTTTCCCCGAGCATGTGCTACGCATACGCAGCCATCGCAGAAGGAGCGCCGTTCATCATGGGAGCGCCTAACCTGTGCGTCGATACGCCTGCCATGTGGGAATTCTCCGCAAAGATGCGTGTACCTATCGCCGGAAAGGACTTCAAGAGCGGACAGACATTGATGAAGACCGTCTTGGCGCCGATGTTCAAAACCCGTATGCTGGGTGTCAGCGGCTGGTTCTCTACCAATATCTTAGGAAACCGCGACGGCGAAGTGTTGGACGACCCGGACAACTTCAAAACCAAAGAGGTCAGCAAGCTGTCTGTCATTGACAACATCTTCGAACCGGAAAAGTTCCCGGATTTATACGGCGACGTTTATCACAAAGTACGCATCAATTATTATCCGCCCCGCAAAGACAACAAAGAGGCGTGGGACAACATTGACATATTCGGCTGGATGGGATACCCGATGGAAATCAAAGTAAACTTCCTTTGCCGCGATTCCATCTTGGCTGCGCCGATCGCACTCGACCTTGTATTGTTCAGTGACTTGGCTGCGCGTGCCGGTAAATATGGTATCCAAACATGGCTCTCATTCTTCTGCAAGAGCCCGATGCACGACTTCGAGCATCAGCCCGTACACGACCTGTTCCAGCAATGGCGCATGGTGAAGAAAGAGCTTCGCGAAATGATTGGACAAAAAGAGCCCTGCTATTTAGCTTAAAAGCAAACACTTACAATAATAAAACGTCCACTGGCAAAGAGACTCCGATTTCATGCCAGTGGACGTTTTGTTTTATGCCAGTGCAAGTCAAGTTTTATGCCAGTGTAAATTTTGTTTCCCGCCGGGGAAATCAACCTAACCGCACGCTTCATCTTATTTCCGCGCGATGGACAAAGCGGAATCGCGCTCATGCCGCCGCATGGCAAAGCGAATCAGTTCCGTTATCAACTCTTTTTCGGGCAGTCCCGCCTGTTCCCACAGCTTGGGATACATGCTGATGGAGGTAAATCCCGGCAAGGTGTTGATTTCGTTGAGCACAAGATGTCCTTCCGTCGAGAGCAAAAAGTCTACGCGCGCCATGCCTTCGCAATGGATGGCGTCACAAGCCTGTACCGCTAAAGTGCGGATACGTTCGGCCGTATCCGCCGGAATGTCGGCCGGAATGCGCAGATTGGCCCCCGTCGAACTGATGTATTTGGCATCATACGAATAGAAATCTTTCGTGGCGACAATCTCGCCTACTCCGGAGGCACGCTTTTCTTCGTTGCCCAACACGGCACATTCCAATTCTTTCCCGACAACCGCCTCTTCCACCAAAATCTTGCTGTCATAGCGGAAAGCCTCTTCCAATGCGGCCCGGTATTCCGCTTCCGAAGTCACTTTGCTGACACCCACGGACGAACCGGCATTCGCGGGCTTGACAAACAGGGGCAAACCGAGTGAATCGGCAACTTCCCCGTATGGGTACGCCTCGGCATGCTTCTTATATAATGTATAGGATTTGGCCACGGGAATCCCGGCAGCCGCAAACAACCGCTTGGCTATGTCCTTATCCATCGCAATGGCAGAACCGAGCACATCGGGGCCCACATAAGGAATGTCGTTTGCTTTCAAGATGCCCTGCAACGTACCGTCCTCTCCATACGTCCCGTGGATAATGGGAAAGGCGGCTTCGAAACGTGCCACCGTCTGATGAGTCCGACGGCTGACCAACGTGCCGCTTGGGAAAGTCAGGCAGACCGGCTCGGCGTCGGCAAAATAATCGCGCGCCGTCAAATCGACCGACTGATTGGCATATTGTGCATTGTAAAACCATTCTCCTTGTTTATCGACTCCAATCAACAGGGGCGTAAACCGCTCCCTATCCATTGTATTGATAATATTCGTGGCCGAAACCAACGAAACCTCAAACTCGGCAGATTTGCCGCCGAAAATAACTGCTATATTCATTTTTTATTGTCAGAGTATTTGTTTCACTTAGGCCGCAAAGTTAGGAACAAATCCCATTCCGCGGCTCAGCAGGGAAGCGTTTTTTCCCCTTTCCTCTCCGGGGACGACGCTTCTCCGGCTTCGCGAGCCCTTTCCCCAGCGGGGACAACGCTAATCCGTCAGGATTCGAGCCGTCCCCTGCGGGGAAAGCACTTATCCGGCAGGATTTGTACTGTCCCCGCTGGGGAAAGGGCTTCTCCGTCAGGATTCGGGCTGTCCCCGCTGGGGACAGTATTTATCCGGCAGGATTAGCACTTTTCCCCGGAGGAAACGATTACTTTCTTCCCAGCCAAGTCCATTGATGCCAAATGCGTTCCAGCGGGCCCTGTTTATGACCGGCCAGCCACCATTTGCAAAATCTTACCTGCAAGAAGAAGGTGAAAATACCAATCAGCAGACTGATGGTATAACCGCAATAAGGAGCCAGATACAAGCCGAAGGGGAAATAAATGAGTGCTCCGATGATGGACTGGGTAATGTAATTGGTCAAACTCATCTTGCCATAAAAACGCAGGTTGCCTACCATCTTACGGAATCGTTCGCTTTGGTACAGCAATACAAACGAGGCAACCAACACCAACGTAAAGGCCAGTTTCTGCCACATGTCGAACGCCGTTCCTGCCGTTTGCGGGATGATGCCTTCATTCCCCATGATAAGCTCTTTCAAAGTATATAAAGGAGCAAACAAGACTGCCGAGATAATCAGAATCTTTACCCACAGACGCAGATTCTGTTCCGATGCGACGAACAGTTGTTTCCTTCCCATATAAAAGCCCAGGAGGAACAGACCGGCCGTCTGGAAGAAACGTCCGGCATTGACCGCCCACAGCAGGCTGGCTTTCTGCCCCAACGTAATATTGCCCCAAATGAAATCGCCGAAATTACCCGCCTTTGTATAGGCCGCCACTTCCGCATACATTTCGCCCACTTTCAAGTCGGGCAGCTGGTGAGCCGAATTAATCAAGTTGGCCACGTAATGATACCATTCGACTGGTTGCAACAGGAAGATAATCGAAGTGACGAGAATCGCTTTGTCGCTCCAATTACGGGTCAGGAACAACACCAGGCCGACCACCACAAACAGCAGTAAGACATCGCCTGCCGGGAAAAAGGCGGCATTCAACGTCGCAAAACCTGCCAACAGAACCAGCCGCCACAAGAAACGATACCCGAAATCTTTGCCCTGCCGCTTCTGGTTATTGCTTTGGATATAAAAGGTAAAGCCAAATAACAAGGCAAAAATGGCGTATGCTTTTCCGGCAAACAGGCTGAATACCGCATTGAACACGCCTTGATCCAAGACATTCAACCAAGTCGGTGAATCCGTCGGATAGACCGGAAAGATAAAATGTTCCAAATTGTGAACCAAGATAATCGCCATCACGGCAAACCCGCGAAGAGCATCCACCACTTCGATACGAGGAT
Source organism: uncultured Parabacteroides sp. (assembly GCA_944323815.1). Taxonomy (GTDB): domain Bacteria; phylum Bacteroidota; class Bacteroidia; order Bacteroidales; family Tannerellaceae; genus Parabacteroides. The sequence continues at coordinate 7,502 of CALUTX010000044.1, forward strand.
TCTTTTTAAGTAATTGTTCCATTGTTTTTGTGTGTTTGTTATTGAGTAATTAATGATTTATCGATTCTCTTTCACCATTTCTCCGGCATGAATTTCCAAAAACGGGCAGGCATGTTCTGCTTGTGAAGGCGCGGATTGAGACGTTCGCGAATGGCTATTGATTGGAAATAGGTTTTCCACAACTGTTGGAAAAGACGTTCATCGGCTGCCATTCGCGCCTCGTCCAGCTTGCCGGAAAGCAAATGTGCCTCCTGTTCGGCAAAACGAACTTCGACGGCTTCCCGCAAATCATAGTAATAGCCATAGGCACGCCCGACGTCGTAAACGAGCCAACGCTGGTCGGCAAAACGGTCGGTCAGATGCGACAGCGTAAGCGGCAATACGTTGTAAACCGGACGGACCGCCGCGAAAAAGGTACCATCCGCCGCTTTCTGAAAACGGAGAAACTGGACAACCCGATGCGCTTCGCTCCCCACCTTCTTTCCTATCTTCGAAACGGCCAACACATCCGGGTCGCCGAAATTCAACTCAATGGATTGCGGCGCGTCGATTGCCTTGCGGATGTAGCGGAAAAGCAAGCCGTCAATATCCGGCAGTTCGGAAAGCCATGCGACCGTAAGCATCGACAACGCCGTCCACGAAAGCCGCTTTTGCAACCCTTTCCACACCCGGTCTGCCTTCGCCGGATCTGTACAGATTGTCACCGCTTCATCACAGAAAAGCGGAAGCGGCTCCTTTTCCGCCAGCAATCGCTCCGGAAACTGCCGGCGGGCGTACGCATCGAAAACGGCCGTCAGCAAACCTTCCCAACTCTTGTCATAGCGGAACACTGTCATACCTCTTCTTGAAATTGAAATACCAACTGCCGTTCGTCTGTCGCCTGCTTGCCCGTCTTTTGGGTAAGGATATGCCGGACACCTTCGGGCGACAGTTCATGTACTGTCAGGAAGGGCAGTTCGCGGCACGTAATGAAATATTGTGCCTTCTTCATCACCACGCCTATTCGTTTCAATTGCTCCGCCCCCAAACGCGCGTACCGGCGGGAGGTAACAATCTGCTTGGCAGACTTCACGCCGATGCCCGGCACACGGAGCAGCATCTCATAGTCCGCCCGGTTCACATCGACCGGAAATTGCTCCGGATGCCGCAACGCCCAACCCAATTTCGGGTCTACCTCCAAGTCCAAATCCGGATAGGCATCGTTCACAATCTCATCTACCTGAAATTGATAGAAACGCAACAGCCAATCAGCTTGATACAAACGGTTTTCGCGCACCAACGGCGGCTGCTTCAACGCCGGCAAACGGTTATCGTACGCATTGACGGGAATAAAGCCGGAATAGTAGACGCGCTTCATCGTCGGCCGCCGGTAAAGAGCCGATGAAAGGCGCAAGATGTCTTTGTCGCTGTCCGCCGTTGCCCCGACAATCACCTGCGTACTCTGTCCAGCCGGGACAAAACGCGGCGCATGCCGGAACCGTTTCCGCTCTTCTGCGCTCTGCAACGCGCCTTGCTGGATGTAACGCATCGGTTGGAACACGCTCTGGAAGTCTTTCTCTGGAGCCAAGAGTTGCAGGCTTTTCTCATTGGGAATCTCTATATTCACGCTCATGCGGTCGGCATACAGTCCCGCCTCGTTCACCAGCTCCCGACTGGCGCCCGGTATGCTCTTCAAATGAATGTAACCGTTGAAATGATGTACTGTGCGCAAATCTTTGACGACACGCACCAAGCGTTCCATCGTGTAGTCGGCGTTTCGCACCACGCCGGAGCTCAGAAACAGCCCCTCGATATAGTTCCGCCGGTAAAACTCGATGGTCAGGTCGACCAGCTCCGTCACCGAAAAGGTGGCACGCGGAATGTCGTTGCTTCGCCGGTTGATGCAATAGGCGCAGTCGAACATGCAATAATTCGTCAGCATGATTTTCAACAGCGCGATGCAACGGCCATCTTCCGCAAAGCTGTGGCAAATGCCCCAGCCCGACGCGCTCCCAAGCATCCCTTTCCGGTTCTTGCGAGACGTTCCGCTGGATGCACAAGAGACGTCATATTTCGCCGCCTCCGCCAACACCTTCAGTTTCTCGATTACACGTTCGTTCATGTTTGCAAAAATAGGTATTATATTGATAGCATCCCACAAAAAAACAGTTTCCTCAGCAGATAAATAAATTTTCCTGCCGAGAGAAATTATTTTCCTGCGGAAGCGATTTTTATTTCCTGCCGAGGAAATTTCATACATTTGCAGACAAAAGAAAAACAATGAAGGAAAAAGATTTTCAGCAGTTGGCAACACTCGCCTCCCGTGCTCCTTCCGGGCATAACACGCAGCCGTGGCTGTTCGACCAAGAGGGGGACACGTTCATCATCCGTCCCGATTTCAGCAAGGCTCTGCCCGTCGTCGACCCCGACCACCGGGAACTTTATATTAGCTTGGGATGCGCAGCGGAAAACACGCTGCTTGCCGGAGGCAAGCAATTGACAATTGACAATGGACAATTGACAATTCATTTTTCACCGAGCGCGAAGCCAATTGTCAATTGTCAATTATCAATTGTCCATTCAATCACTGCCCGCCAAATGAACCGCCGCCTTTACAACCGCCACCCCATTACCGCCAAGAGCCTTTCCGCCCTGACCGCCGTCCGACCGGAGGCGAACACGAATTTTTATCTTTGGGAAAACGGAAGCGAGCCTTTCGAGCGGTTAAAGGGATTCATCCGAAAAGGAAATGAAATCCAGATGAATGCCCCTGCCTTTCTTGCGGAACTGAAAAGCTGGATACGGTATAACAAACGCCAAGCCGAGGCCACACGTGACGGACTGAGCTATGCGGTCTTTGGCGCGCCCAATCTACCGGCATGCCTTTCCAAAGCCATTATGGGAAGTATGTTGAAAAGTTCGGTACAGAACCGAAGCGATATGAAAAAACTGGCTTCCGCGTCGCACGTGGCGCTTTTCACCACACAGCACAACACGGTCGAAGAGTGGATTCGGCTGGGACAAACGCTGCAACGCTTTCTGCTCGCCGCTACGCAAGAGGGGATAGCCACAGCCTTCCTGAACCAGCCTTGCGAAGTACGGTCGCTTGCCGAGGAGATTCGGGAGACATTTCCGATTCATCGCGAGTTCCCGACGCTCCTGCTGCGCCTCGGCTATGCCAAGCCTATGCCCTATTCGCTTCGCCGGGCTATTTAGTCCACGCATCCAAGGCTTGTAGTAATGCCTCGTTTTCTTCGCGTGTCTGGGTGGAGAGGCGGATGTAACGGCCGTCCAACGTGCGGAAGTTGGAGGCGTCCCGAATCAAGATGCCATGCGTTTCCAGCAAATAATGTTTCAAATCGGCAGCTTTTCCCCGGCGAAGACGGGCAAGGAAAAAGGTCGTCGAAGTCGGTAATGCTTCGACTATTCCCTGTTCGTTCAGCCGACGGATAAACCACGCTGTTTCGTCGAGCCACGCACAGAGTGGCAACACAAACTGTTCCGGATGCAACAAGACGTAACAGCCGACCTCTACTGCCACCGCATTGACCGACCAAGGAATTAGGAAACGTGCAACCCGCCCGACTATCTCAGGCGTGGCAACCAAATAACCGATACGCAGTCCCGGCAGATTATGTGCTTTCGATATGGACTGCACGAGCACAAGATTGGGATGTGCAGCCACATCAGCAGGATGCAGCAATTCGGTCGTCACAAAATCGGCATACGCTTGGTCGATGACAAAAAGTACCTGACGATTCGCCTCAAGCAAAGCCAACAATTCGGCTCGGGTGTACAAACGCCCGTCCGGATTATTCGGGTTGCCAAGCCAGCACATATCCTGTTCTTCCAAAGGAATTTCCGAAAGACCCATCTTTGTCGGGAAAAAGGTAAGCCGATGCCCATGCAGCCGGCAGGCATCTTCATATTCAGCAAACGAGGGAACGGCTATGGCTGAACGTGCCCCCTGCCACGCCTGTGCCAAGAGATAAAAGGCGGTGATGGAACCGTTTGTAACTACCAACTGAGAGGTTTCCACGCCATAATGTTGTGCCAGCAATCGTTTCAAAGAGGCGGCATCGGGCTCCGGGTAACGGGTTAGGCGGTCGAACCGGCGATACAAATGTTCTCGTATCCCCGAAAGATCTGCGCCATGCCAGACATTCGAGCTGAAATTACTGATGATTGCGCGTGTCGATTGGTAATAATCGTCTCCGTGTCCAAATAGCATGATTTCGTCGATTAAAGTGAAACGGTTTACTGCGCTTTGCGAATCGCCTTGTAGATGGCATCTTGAATGCGCGTGCGAATGTCCAACCGACCGAGTTTGTTGTTCACCCGCGACGGATTGACCCGATTGGAAAGGAAGATGTACAACAAGCGGTTATCCGGATCCACCCAAAAGCAGGTTCCCGTAAATCCGGTATGCCCATAGACCGAAAGCGGAGTGAGATTGCCGCAAGGCGAAGCCTTTCCTCCACCCTTTGCCGGTTTGTCGAAGCCAAGTCCCCGGCGGCAAGTCGGACTTTTGCTTTGGGTAAATAGCCGGCAGGTTTCTTCCGATAAATACCGTTCTCCACCATACGTTCCCAAATTCAGATAAAGCTGCAAGACCTTTGCCAAATCGTCTGCATTCGAAAAGAGCCCCGCATTCCCGGAAACGCCTCCCTGAAATGCAGCCGCTTCGTCGTGCACATACCCCCGTAACAGCTGCCGGCGCAAAAAGCGATCTTCTTCTGTCGGGACAATCTGCGACGTATCCAACCGATGCAGCGGATTATACATCAAACGCCATGCGCCCAGCCGACTGAAAAAACGGTCGTGCAACAGCACATCCATCGGTTGCTGCATCTGTTGCTCCACCATCATCTTCAGCATAATGAAATTGATACAACTGTATTTGTAACGCCCACGGCCGACAATCCGCGATGCTTTGATTTCCTGCATAATGGTGTCGCGAAACGAATCATGTACATACATCCCGCGTGCCACTTCCGTCATGAATCCCGGCTTCTGTTTCGATGAAACCAATTCCGGGTAAAATGAAAAATCATTTCGCACGTAGGTACGCGCATCAAAACGTATCGGATGGGTTGCGTTACGCGAACCGCTATACAAACTTCCCTTAAAACTCTCCGGGTCGATTGCCCGCTCATAAAAATTAATTGTAGGGACTACACCGGATTGGTGATAAAGCAGTTCTTTAACGGTCAAGTTCTTTTTGTTGGAATCCTTCAGTTCGGGTAAGAAGTCCGCAATCTTGCTCTTCAAGGTAAACCGTTTTTCGTCGTATGCCTGCATGACGGCAAGCAATGTCCCGGCCGCTTTCGAAGCAGAAGCCAAATCGTAAACAGATTGCCAATCGACTTTTTGCTTAAAACGGTAATCAAAATACCCGAAAGCACGGTCGTAAATAATCATCCCATTTTTGGCGACCAACACCTGACAACCGGGAAACGCTTTCTGCTCCAACCCCTCCTTGACAATCGAAGCGATTACGTCCAATCGCCGGGCATCGGCTCCCACCTCTTCCGGCTCATGATAACCCAACCGGGTCTTTTCCGTAAAAAAGCCTGTTCCTGCTGGATAAAGTTCCGGAATAGAAACCGGCAGTATCCCTTTTATCGGAATACCGCCGAAGAGGGCTTGCGCTGCATATTGCTGGGCAAGCGGTGTCCCCTCGTAGGCCATCACCACCGCTTTGGCATCTTGAATGGAGGTCTTATACGCTTTACAGAAATAGGGAAGCGTAAAAAACACATAAATCAGCTCCTTTTTCTCTGCCAAACGACGCAAAGCAACATGTTCCGGAATACGAACCGTATGCACCCCGCAAATAATCACATCATACTTCTCCAACTGCCGATAAACACGTTGCACCTCTGTCGCCGACGCATTCCGGCTGATGGAAAAACAGGCAATCGAATCATAGCGGGTAAGCATGGTTTGAAACTCATTTCCCGTCCGGTCGCCGACGGAAAGGGCTGCTATTTTCTTCTTGTCCAATTGCCGAAGCGGAAGCATACTATCCGTATGTTTCAACAACGTGATTGCCTCCGCATTCAACTTGGCAGCCAACCAAGCCGCATGGGGCGAGTTCAACCGTTCGGAAAGCCCTTGCGTATCAACCGGACGATACCGGTACAATCCGGCAATGTATTTATATTGCAACACTTTGAGTACTTTCGCTTCAATCGCTTCCCGGTCTAAAACACCCTCTTCCAATGCTTTCTTTACCGCCTCGAAGTCGCGGTGCGGATTGGCAGGCGCAAGCAAAACATCGTTTCCCGCCAAAAGTGCCAACACACAAGGGTTGTCCGCATTACGGGTTGTCGCCCCTTTCATCGCCAACGCATCGGTGAAACACAAGCCCCGAAATCCCAACTCGTCTTGCAACAAACCCGTCACTACGGCATTTGAAAGAGAAACCGGTCGGTTCTTCGTCTTATCCAACGCCGGCACATACAGATGCCCCGTCATGATACCGGCATAGCCGTCATAGATATACCGTTTGAACGGAAGCAACTCGATGCTGTCCAAACGCGCCCTGTCGTGCCGAACAGCAGGCAACGTATAATGCGAATCCTCACTCGTGTCGCCATGACCGGGAAAATGTTTGGCTACGGAAAGAATCCCTTCCGACTCCAACCCGCGCGCATAGGCCAACCCTTTCGTGGCAACCGCGTCCGGATTTTCACCAAATGAACGCAGACCAATCACCGGATTATCGGTATTGCTGTTTACATCCAAATCGGGAGCAAAGTTGATGTGAATCCCCATCTCCTTACACTGGCGGGCTACCTCCCGGCCATATTCCGTAATCAATGTATCGTTTGTAATCGCCCCGAGCATCATGTTCTTCGGGAAACGGGTCGTTCCCGAAAGACGCATCGAAAGCCCCCATTCCCCATCGAGCGAAATGAGCATCGGTACACGCGCCATTCCCTGCAAGCGGTTCGTCACCTCCGCC
>CALUTX010000045.1 GCA_944323815.1 uncultured Parabacteroides sp.
CAAGTCAATTCCCTTTTTCTTTGTATTCCGAGCGAAGCGAGGTTGTCGTCTCCGTTGGGAAATCTTTTGGTACCTTCTGCGTCACCTTGCCCGTCGCAGCCCATTCGGCTCCGCGAAGAAGAAGCACTTGGAAACCGGTGCACTGCATGGCGGGATTCTCTTCCGGCGTCGGACCGGCATGACCCAGCATCGTGTGGAAGATACGCGCCTTCCCATAGTCTACCGTGAAAACCAGCGGTTCTTCCCGGCCGGAACCACCCGTCGACGGATCTGAATAAGCAGTGTACAAAATATCTTTGATGTTGCCTGGCCCGCGCATCCGGTCATATAGCTCGTCTTTCGCATGGCGCCACTTCAGAGGCAATCCTTTGGTTATCGGATGATCCTTATCACGTCTGTTTAGCACATACTCATGTTGCTTGCCGTGCGAACCACCCTGACCTGCCGAACTGTCTTTCACCAAGCGGTCGTTCTGCCAATAGACATACGGACCGGAATCCTCATTACGTCCTTCCCAACCGCCTAAGGCACAGATCTCATTGTAGGCCTTCCACTTCGGAAACGCATTGTCAGCCGCATGATAGACAACGACGCCACCGCCGTTCTGTACAAATTCCTCGAAACGTCGGTTGGTCTCTTCGGGCCACGCATCGCCGTTGTAGTCAAGCACGACCAGCTGATAGGGCGTAAAGTCGAGTACAAAGCCGGACATATCTGCCCCTTTTTCCGGCGAGATGGCATAATCGACCGCAAAACGCCCAGATTCTTCCAAAATCTGTTTCAACACAACGTGACTCACCTCCCAATTATGGTTGTTTTGCCCCGTAATCAATAATGTTTTAATCGGTTTGCGTGCAGAAACCGCACCGATACATAGAAATGAAAATAAAATAATAAGTAACTGCTTCATGATATGTAATTATTAAACGTGAATCTATTTATTTGAACAAATGCGACCAGTCCTCGCGCGGCTGCGGCGTGTAGGTCTGTATCCCCAAAGACTCCGCCGTGCGGCAATTCGGAAGGGAGTCATCAATGAAAAAGGTCTCCTCTGGACGGATGCCAGCGTCTTGTAACACATACTCGAATATACCAGCGTCGGGCTTTAACTGATGAATCTGGAAAGAAAGATAAATGCGCTTAAAGAAATCGGCCGCCCGATAATTTTTATACGTAAAGCTGTTCCGTTCGGCCCACTCCCAATGGATTACATTCGTATTGCTCAGTAAATAGATAGTATAACGCTGACGCAACGCGAGCAACAACTCCAACTTCTCTGCCGAAACATCGCCCAACATCGCAATCCACGCGGTGTCGATGGCCTCATCGGTCAACTCCTGTTCCGACAATTGCCGGATTCCGTCACGAAACTCGGCAGGCGAGATCGTCCCCAACTCCAACTGCGTAAATAAATCCCAATGCGGGGCACTGCCCACAAGCTGTTCGCGCAGATTCGCGATGCCCAATTGCTCAAAAGCATCTATACATCGGTTCCGCATCAGGTTGATAATCACCCCGCCGAAGTCAAAAATCACATTTTTAATCTTTCCTTCCATAACAAACGATATTTCCAAACGGCTGTATCGACGACAAATATACGCAATAATTCTTATATCATAGAAGTCCGCCGCGCGAAACACGACTCTATCTCATATTCAATGCTTCCATAAAACGCCGGACAACCGCCGGGTCGCCCGTATGTTTGCCCTCGTCTTCGCTGAGCTTACAGGTATCGTTGTAGAACGACCACGATTCCGTGATTTTCGCCGCAATCAGCTTGATTACGATGTTCATCGGCTTCACCCCGTCGAAATCATTCGTGAAATGGGTACCGATACCGAAAGAAGGTTGGCAATACTGCTGCGCATAGCGTTGGATTTCGATGGCACTTGCCGTGTCGAGCGCGTTGCTGAATATCACCTGCTTCGTCCGCGGGTCAATGCCCAACGAGCGATATTTCTCCACAATCCGCATCAACTGCTCGTAATTGTCACCGCTATCTACACGCAAACCTTTGAACAAGTTGGCAAAGTCTTCTGAGAAATTCAAGCTGAAAATATTCCACCCGAAGCTGTCATACAGATAAGTTCCCAGTGCTCCCCGGAAGGTATTGCGCCACGAATTCATCGCGATATGGTTCGCCATCTGCGGGCCGTACATCCCGCCAATGGCGCAGACAAACTCGTGTGCCATTGTTCCCACCGGCAAGAGATCATGTTTCATCGCCAGATAGACATTGCTGGTTCCGACAAAACGCCCGTCCCACTCCCGACTCCGATAGCAATCCTTCATAGCACGCACCACCGTATCTTCCGCCTCGAACGACGCCCGGCGACGCGTACCGAAATCGCTGTACACACACCCGGCTTCCAAAAGCTGACGTCCTTTCTCGTAAGACTTCCGATAGTAAGCATCGTAATCAAATCGGCGATAGGCACCCGTCATCCGGTAATACAGTTCGGAAATAATCGCCAGTATCTTCACCTCCAGCAAAATAGTGTCTGCCCAACTGCCCTCTATCTCCAAATGCAAATGACCTTCATCGTCTTGCCATGTCTTGACCCACCGGCGGTCGAAGCGGTAACCTTTCAAGTAATTATAAAACCAAGCCGGAATGTAATTACACCTCCGCCGCATGAAATCAATCTCATCCTCCGTAATCACCACTGCCTCAAGCGAAGCAATCTGTTCAGCCAGTTCACGCGCGAAACCCTCCGGATAGACCATCCGGTCCCTGTCCGTAAACGAATATTTCACCTGCGCCCGCGGGAAATTGTCAATAACGGCACAACACATTGTAAACTTATACAGGTCATCGTCTGTGAAATGATTGATGATTGGCTCCATGAATGTCTTTCTATTGATTCAACAAATATGGGGCAAAAGTAAGCAATTACGTAGATATTTGATTCATCAAAGAGGGAAAGTAACTCCTTTTTCCAACAAAGGAAGTAACTTTTGTACCACTTCCGGATGCTCTTCTGCCACGTTTTTCCGTTCGATACGGTCTTCTGTATACTGATAAAGTTCCGTCACCGCTTTTCCCTTTTTGTCATAATAGGTCAAACGATACTCCGGTGTCCGAAGTGAAATACTATGCCTCCAATAGCTATAAGCCACATCCGTCCACGCCGAGTCATCCGGATGATTCAACAAATTGGCAAAGCTATGCCCATCCAAACCTTGAGGCAACGGAATGTGACACAGTTCCATCAGTGTAGGATAGATATCAACCGAATTGACAATCCGTCGGTTTTTAATTCCCGGCTTACAATCGGGAGCTTTCACTATCAACGTACTGCTCAACGAAGGTTCGAACAGCGTATGTTTCCCCCAAATACGGAGGTCACCCAAGTGCCAACCATGATCTCCCCACAAAACAATAATGGTATTATCGGCTTCCCCGCTCTCTTCAAGCGCATTCAAAACCTTCCCCACTTGTGCGTCCACATAACTGATGCAAGCAAAATAGGCATGACAGAGCTTCCGCGCATAGTTATCCGATAAACGATGAGCGACAGAAGGCATCTCGTCTCCCGCCTGATAACTCTTAAATTCTGCACTCTCATGTAAAGCCACTGGGTCACAATCTTCCGGGACATCCGGCATAGGAGAAATCGGAAGCATGGATTCATCATACAAATCCCAATACTTCTTCGGGGCCGTGAAAGGGAGATGCGGTTTAAAGAAGCCGACTGCCAAACAAAAGGGTTCCTCCTTCGCAGCAAGTTCCTTCAGCTTCTTAACCGCCAAGTTCGCCGTCAGGCCATCCGGATACCCCTCGTCTGCCACATCTGCACACTCGTATGGTTTAACTTGCTTATCGCGGCTCTGCCGATTACTCCCATCAGCATAACCGAAAAATGCATTCCAGCCATTTCCCCATTTCCCGGTATCAAACAGCATCTCGTCCCAACTATAAGGTAGTTCCAATTTATTTGTCTTCGGCTCTTCATAACCATATAAACAGCCATCGGCATAATGACTAACCTTCCCTATGCCTACCGTATAATATCCATTCCTGCGTAAATGATGGAACATCGTTTCAGGAATTTCCCCTTCCGGCTTGTCTGAAAGACGCATCCGGCAAGCTTCGTTCGACAGATCTGACGCAGCCTTAGGCAGATGTCCCGTCAACATACTGGCTCGCGAGGCTCCGCTCGTCGGCACTTGCACATAATGCTGAAAAAATGCACTCCCTTGCGAGGCCAATTTATCCATGTTAGGTGTTTTCACCAAAGAGCCATATACGCCCAATTCCCGCCGAAGATCGTCCACACAGATAAACAGAATGTTCGGTTTCTCTCCTTTTGCCTGTTTCTGTGCGTATCCCTGAAAAGGGAGGATAGCTAAACAGGCAGATAATAAAGAATAATTCGTTTTCATAAGATACAAGTTCATATTCGCTGTAATTATATACAAATATAACCAACCGGCTGATTATACCGGTTGGTTAAAAAAAATTATTGTTGATCATCGATGACCGTCAGAGGTGGAATATTCTTTTCATATCCGATATAACCTTTGTTCTGGTTAATCGTTCCGCCTTGGTTACTGTCAATTGCACTCGCAGGAATAGGCCATAAAACATGGAACGGGCTTAATTTAAAGACATTGGTTCCCCACAGAATATCTCCCGCTCTATAGAATTCATTTTTCTCCATGACCCGATCATACCAGAAATTCTTTTCCGAGAAATTATCCATTGAATAACCATTCATTCCTTTTTCAGCCATGATAAATGCGATACGGGTAAGTTCTACTTTACGAAATTCTTCTGCATACAATTCCCGTGCTCTTTCATCCAAAATATAATCAATCGAAACATCAGAAGCAGAGATCGGGTCTGCAAGTGCCCGTGTCCTTACGGCATTTATATCAGCAGCTGCCAGCTCTTTCTGCTCTAACCAACAGTAAGCCTCTGCCCGCAAGAGATAAGTTTCTGCCAGACGGAACAAATACCAATCCGAATGTCCTCCATAAGGTTGATCCGGCCTTTCTTCATCTTCCACATAGACCTTATAATATGGAAAAGGGAACCAACAATGAATCGTATCTGTTGGATTGGTATACTGAATCTGTACAGGCTGACCGTAATAATTAGAAGCCGGATTATTGTAAATAAATTGATCTACAGAAAACCAATTGGCTTGGTTATCATGTCTCAGATCCTTTCCGCAGTTATTCCATATTTCGTAATTGTAATAACTACAAGGTCGGACATAACCGACTCCTCTACCTATTTTAATAACAAACTCATTACCTTGTGTATCAACTGTTCCCCTTTGTCCTTCCGGATCTTTCAAATAACCGGTATTCCACCAACAAGGAGTAAACCGACGCATCGATTGGGTACCTCCGCTTATTTCAGCTTCCGGGAAACCATAACGTTCTTGTACAACCAAAATGCCTTCTGTATTATTCGATAAACTCTTATTCTCTTTCTGGTGTAAATCCCACATCACATTATACTGTGCATCGGATGCATCTACTCCAAAACGATTTTGCATTAACGCATAACGGTTGTCATTAATAACAGCCGACGCTGATTCAACCGCCTCGTCAAATTTCCCATTCGCCAAATAAATTTTAGTAAGTAAATGGTTTCCTGCAGCTCGTGAAACCGCACCAGGCACTGCCGTTTCAGGCAACCATTGTACAGCCCATGCCAAATCTTCCTCAATTTTAGCCAAAATCGTTGTCCTGGAATGGGTGTAAAAATCAATTTTAGGAGCCGTATGTTCGATGTTCAAAAATGGGACATCACCATACAAATGTACCAACCGATAATACCAATAAGCCCTATGAAAGTAAGCTTCAGCAATAATGGCATTCTTTGTTTCTTCCGAATCGAATGTTCCATTATCTATTCGTGAAAGAATAACATTGGCATTTCGTATCTGGTTATAACCACGTGTCCAAATTTCATGAAAATCATATGTGCTCCCTGTACCTGTCGGCAGTACCTGTGTATCAAAATTATGAATCGCATCGGCAGCTTTATTTGCACTAACCGCAATATCTGAGGATATTAATTCACAGGCTAAACCTCCTCCTTCTCCATAAAAGTCTGGACGCAAGTTTTTCCGTAAACTAACAAGTACACCTTCAAACCCGGCAGCATCCGTATAAATAGACTCAGGAGTGAAAATAGACAACGGCTTTATTTCCAAAAAATCATCCCCACAAGATGCGGTAGTGAATAAAGCCCCACAAATAATATATTTCATCCAATTTCTCATGATTTACTGTTTTTATAATGTGACATCAATTCCAAATGTAAATATTCTCGGCATAGGTGTATTTCCCGATTCAGGATCCCAGCCAGACCACTTGGTAAATGTAAGTAAATTACGCCCGCTCAAATAAACTTTACAACGTCCAATTTTTAAATTCTTTGTAACGCTTTCCGGAAGATTGTAAGCTATTGACAAATCTTGTAAACGAACAAAACTACTGGACTCATAAATTGTATATGCTGGTGTATTCACTGTATTTAATCGAGTATATTCATTTGTCGGATTTTCTGGTGTCCAATAAGGTAATGCATATGAATTACATCTATTCTCTACTTGACTTGTGTTCATCAATAAACCATTCTGTCTCCAATGTCCTAAATCCGCCCGGATGAAACACGAAACCTGAAAGTTTTTAAAGATCGTGAAATCATTTCTTAGTCCTAAACGGAAACGTGGTTTCGTATACCCCTGAAATACTTTGTCTTCTTGTGTAGAAACACCATCTCCATTCGGATCATACAATTTGACATCTCCCGGTGCTTTACCAAAAGAGGCAGCTTGTTCCTCTTCCCCTAATTGATAAATACCTAAAAACTTATAATCCCATATCCTATCTATAGATTGTCCTATAAACCATCCATTTGTAATATCATCACCTTCTCTTTGCCCAATTACATTCCCGTTTTCATCCACAACATCAATCATTTCGCCATACAAATGTTTAATCTTGTTCCGGTTGAATGAAAATGTAAATGTTGAATTCCAACTAAAATTGCTATTTTGAATGTTTGAACTATTTAATGTCATTTCAAATCCTTTGTTCTGCAATTCTCCCATGTTCGACATTACACTATTATACCCAATAATCGTGGGGAGACTACGTTTCAAAAGCAAATCATTTGTAACCATGTGGTAATAGTCCACTGTCCCATACAATCGACTTCCAAAAACAGAAAAATCAATACCTAAATTAAGAGCTTTTGTCTTTTCCCATTTAAGCGACCGATTTGCCAACGAATTACTATAAATACCCGAAATCAACGTTCCATCAGTCAAATATTTTGTGGTTCCTAATTGGGCTAATGCACTATAAATACCAATGTCTCTGTTACCATTAACGCCATAGGAGATTCTGGCTTTCAGATTATCAATCCATTTGACATGGAAAAAAGGTTCATTAGAAATATTCCAAGCCAATGCTCCCGAAGGGAATGTTGCATAGGGGTTTTCCATTCCAAAAGCAGAATACCCATCCCGACGAATTGAAAATGTCAACAAATAACGATTCATCAATGTATAATTCAAACGCCCCATGATAGCCGTACCCGTCGAATAAGTATCCTCATTTTGAATACTTGGCGATCCGCCAACTCCAAGCTGATGAAAACCTAAGGCTTCACTTGGCGTGAAATTCACGTTCTCTGCCGTATCTTTCCATGTCTGCTTCTTTTCTGCGTTATACAAAAACGTCGCATAAAAATCATGAACCCCAAAAGTTTTCTTCCAAGAGATGATATTATCTATTTGCCATTCATACAAAGAATAATTAATACGTTGGCCAAATCCACCTGTTTTACTTCCACTTGGAATAGTCGACGGATCATAGTAATAATTCTTTTGCCAGTCATACCGATTGATAAAAGATACTTTATAGCTAAAACCAAAAGGTAATTTCAAATCGGCATATATTGTAGCAAACAGATTTTGAGAAACATTGAATTTATCTCTCATTGTATAAAGCAAAAATGGATTTGCTTCAATACCTGAATCCCCATGTGGATACCAAGTCAATTCCCCATTTTCATCATAAACATTTCCCAATGGGCTTTGTCGAACGGTGTTTGTAAGAGATATCTGTTGATTACTCTCATCTTTACTACTAAATTGAGCATTTAATCCAACAGCCAAATAATCAGCCAATTGCGTATCTGCATTGACGCGAGAACGTATCGTTTTATATGCATCTCCTTTGATATATCCCTGATTATCTGTATATCCCAAAGACCAATAGTATTTTGTTTTCCCTATGCCCCCTGATATATTCACATTGTAGTTCTGTCTCAACCCAGGACGAGTCGCTGCATCATACCAATCATACGTATTCCCTGCCAAATAGTTGGCTTGTTCTATATCTGTAAAATTCAACCGTGTCAACCAAGTCATCATTGGGTCGTCTTGATAGGATGCATCATACTTTTGCCACGTATCGACATCTACTCCTTCCGGAAGATTATTGGGGTTGTTATAATAGCTTTCCGGTTTATCGGGATTTATACGGCGTTGAAAATCTTGCCGACGTTGTATAAAACCATCCAAATCATTCGGACGAATATTGTTAGTAAAGTCCGTCAAACCTAATTGTGCAGAAAAATTAATCGACATCTTCTCTCCTTTTCCTCGTTTTGTATTGATAATAATTACCCCTGCGGCTGAACGTGAACCATATACAGCAGCCGAACTTGCATCTTTCAATACATCAACCGTTTCAATATCAGAAGGATTAATGTCGTTGATGGAACCATTAAAGATAACGCCATCCAACACAACCAACGGCGAGTTATTTGCTGAAAGAGATGCAGGGCCTCGAATTTCCATTTCGCTTGCACCAGAAGCAGATGTACCAATATTCGAATTAAAACCGGCAACAGTTCCATTTAACATATCCAATACATTTGTGCTCTGTTGAGTCGCATATTGATCAGTCTTTACTTGTGAAATTGCGCCTGTAAGATCCTTCTTTTTGACGGCTCCATACCCTATCACCACTACCTCATCCAACGCTTGCTGGTCTTCTTGTAAAACAACCTTCAAAGTCGATTGTCGGCCAATGGTAATTTCTTGTGTATTGTAACCAATGTAAGAAATCTGCAAAATATCTCCTTCTGATACGTTTAAATTGAATTTCCCATCTACATCGGTAATCGTCCCGTTTGTCGTCCCTTTTATCAAAATATTGGCACCAATGACTGACTCACCCCGAGAATCAAATACCGTACCAGAAATCGGTTTGACTTGCTTTTTGAACAAGGCTATGTGTTTATTGGATATACGGAAAGAAATATCTCCCTTATTCCGTAACAAACTTTGCAAAATCTGACTCAATTCTTGATCGGACTCTTGAATCGAAACCCGTTCTGTCCGATCGATATCAGAAGTATTATACACAAATTTATACCCCGTCTGCTTCTCAATTGCGTTGAATACCTCTTCAAACGTGGCGTTTTGCATGTTCAAAGAAATTTTTATCGGTTGCTGGGCATATCCCATCGGGACATTCATAAATAAGAATAACAAAAAGAACCCCGTTATACCTATCAAACGCTTAAAACTTTTTTGGAAGGACAAATAAAAACCTCCCTTTGCAAAATCTTTTGGATTTTGCCTGACAAATAATTTTTTATCCATACTTTTGTAATGCATTAATTTAATACTGCGCAGAGATTTCCGCTCTGCCTGTTAGCAATTTGGAATTTGGGGATGGTCGCAACATTCCCAATTCTTTTTTAGATACACTGATTTCTTCCGACCTTGTGCTTCACGTACTGTTCATAACCTTTCCTCTTTTAAAATTAGACATCCATTTATTTCAAGAAAATTTCTCCTTTCCTTTTCTCTATTTGATAACGAGCAGAAATTTGCAAAATCGACAAAATTTCGTCCAAAGTCTCTTTATCCGTAAAATCGGCATTGAAAGTCTGTTTTTTCAACGCCTCGTTTTCAATATGTATCTTGACATGAAACGCTCGCTGTAACTCTTTCATGATATCCTCCAGCGTACGATCTTTAAAGTGAAAAATACCCGTAACCCACGAGATTGTATTATCTGTATTCGTCTCCAAAACAGTCAATCCCGTTTTCGACTTCTCATATACAGCCTGCTCACCGGGCTTCAGAATCCGATCTGCCACAGTTGTATGATTCATTTTCGTATAAATTCCGACTTTACCGGTCAAAAGTGTGACCACTGTTTTGTCTACCTCCGCTTCCACGTTGAATGTCGTTCCAAACACTTTAATCCCAATATCTTCCGTCTGTACAATAAAGGGTTTCTTTTCGTCTTTCCGTACCTCGAACAGCGCTTCCCCTTTGATTGTTACTTGCCGACAGGCTGAAGAAAACTCCCTCGGATAACGAAGACAAGCATTGGCGTTCAACCAAACGACACTGCTATCCGGCAAAGTAATCTTCGTTTTCGCGTCCGGCACGGCCGTCGTTTCATAATAAACAAGCGCTTGTTCTTCCCGCTCGTCCACAAAGAAAATAGCCACAGCCACCAATAACGCGACAGATGCTGTCAGCGACCAGTATTTCCAAATCCGGTTCACTCTACTTACAGATGAAAAAAGTACTTGCAGCCTAAGCCGGTTGTCTAAACGCCTAAACGCCTGTTGCTCGTCAAACGGCAAAGGCTTGAAACGTACACGCCCGACAATTGATTCCTGTTTTATTTCGTTCTTTTCTTTTTCCATTTTCTATCCTTTATATGAGAAAAGATGACAAGAACAGTCTAAAACTCCTATCCGGACTATCTTAAAGAATATTTTTTATTACTCTAATATGTTAATTCAGGAAAATATCTTTACATCAAGAAACGATTTGATGATTTTTATTTACATTTACGCGCTAATATAAAAATGGGAAATACATCGTTACAAATAGGAAACAGGCGTCTCTTGTCTCTTTTCGAGAAAATACAGAGAGGGAATGAAGCAGCATTCAGGGAATTGTTTGAAATCTATTCACACAAACTATTCCATGTAGCGTATTATTTTTTGCATATCCGCGAACTGGCAGAAGAGGCTGTTTTGGATGTTTTCACCACCCTTTGGCAGAAAAAAGAGATGTTATCGCGCATCAAAGACCCCGAACGTTATCTTTATATTTCCGTGAAAAACCAAGCCCTCCATTATATTCGAAGGAATTATATTCCAGAAGAGGAACCGCTGTCACTATACGAGGTAGAACTCATACCGGAAGAAGGGACTCCAGAAAACAATTTAATCGACAAAGAGTATCAAACTCTGATTCAACAAGCAATCGACTCATTACCACCTAAATGCAAAGAAGTATTTCGCTTGGTTTTATCCGACAAACTAAAAAACCGAGAGATTGCAGAACTACTTGGAATCAGTGAAAAAACAGTCAACATCCATATAGCGAAAGCTTATGAGCGAATCGCGGAATACGTAAATAAGCAATATAAGTGATAAGCGACAAATCGAGAAAAAGTTTCCTCGGCATGAAACGATAGTTTCCTCGCAGTGGAACAAAAGTTTCTTGCCAATGAAACAAAAGTTTCACAGTGAAGAAAAATCATGAAACTTTTATACGAAAGTACCTTCTTTTCTAAACTAATATTTTTTAACGTCGACCCGTTGAACTTTTCTTTAATTTTGCAACGTGCAATTTTTATTTGCGTATTAATTCTCAATTATTCATTCATTGGAAATACAAGATTTACTTAAACTATACACGGCTCATCCGCAAATTGCAGCGTTGCATGCGTTGTTGCAACGTGACAACGTGCGAAACCTGTCTTTGAAAGGGTTGAACGGGTCGGGGGTGGCAATGACGGTTGCTGCTCTTTTCACAAAAGACAAAGGGCACTGCGTGTGCATTTTAAATGATTTGGAAGAGGCGGGATATTTCTATCACGACTTGGTCCAACTGACTGGAGGCGAAGGCATTTACTTCTTCCCTTCCGCTTACCGGCGCGCCATCAAATACGGGCATATAGACCCCGCCAACGAAATATTGCGGACGGAAGTGCTCAGTATGTTGCAAGAGGCCGACGCTCCGTTTGTTATCGTCACTTATCCCGATGCGCTTGCCGAAAAAGTAATCGCGCGCGATTTGTTGAAAGAGAATACGCTCAAAATCAGTGTCGGCGAGAAATTAGACAACATGTTCGTTTCGGATGTCTTGGACGAATACGGGTTCGAACATGTGGATTACGTCTATGAGCCGGGACAGTACGCCATGCGAGGTAGTATCTTGGATGTGTTTTCTTTCTCCTACGAATTCCCCTATCGCATCGATTTTTTTGGCGACGAGGTGGAAACCATCCGCTCGTTCGACGTAGAGACGCAACTATCCAAAGAGAAATTGGATTCTATTTATATTGTACCCGAAATCGCCAAGCGGCAGCAATCAAACGTTTCGTTGCTCGACTCCCTGCCTCCATCCACTTCGCTTATTTGCAAAGATTTGGCTTGGGCGAAAGAACGCATCGACAGCATTTGGAACGAAGAGCCCATCGTCGGGGACGAAGAGTCTTTTCCCGACATGGAACAGATGCGCAAGAAGCTAATCACAGGGGAAATATTCCTGCATACGGCATTGGACTTCCGACGTATCCACATCGGCTCACGTGTAACCGGAACGCCCGACGCGACATTGAATTTCTCCACGGAAGTCCAACCCATCTATCACAAAAACTTCGATTTGGTCAGCGAATCGTTCCGCAAATATTTGGACGACGGCTACACCATTTATATATTAAGCGATGTCGAAAAACAGGCCTCCCGCATTCGGGCGATTTTCGAAGACAGAGGCGACAACATCCCTTTTGTATCCGTTAATAAAACCATACACGAAGGTTTTGCCGACGCGACGTTGCACGTCTGCCTGTTCACAGACCACCAACTGTTCGACCGTTTCCACAAATTCAGCCTGAAGAGCGACAAGGCACGAAGCGGAAAAATCACCTTATCCCTCAAAGAGCTGAACCAATTCACAACCGGCGACTACATCGTCCACATCGACCACGGAATCGGGCAGTTCGGCGGACTGGTGCGCACTGAAGTGAACGGGAAGATGCAAGAAGCCATCAAGCTGATTTACCAGAACAACGACATCATCTTTGTCAGCATCCATTCGCTCCACAAACTTTCCAAATACAAAGGAAAGGAGAGCGGCGAGCCGCCCAAACTGAGCAAATTGGGAACCGGTGCATGGGAGAAGATGAAGGAACGTACGAAGTCGAAAGTAAAAGACATCGCACGTGATTTGATTCTCCTCTATTCCAAGCGAAAGAAAGAAAAGGGATTTGCTTATAGCCCCGACAGCTTCATGCAGCACGAGCTGGAAGCCAGTTTCATCTATGAAGATACGCCCGACCAGATGAAGGCAACGGCCGAAGTCAAAGCCGACATGGAAAGTGACCGTCCGATGGATCGCCTGATATGTGGTGATGTGGGGTTCGGAAAAACCGAAGTGGCGATCCGGGCTGCCTTCAAAGCAGTTTCAGACAATAAGCAGGTAGCAGTCTTGGTCCCGACAACCGTTTTGGCATTCCAGCATTACCAAACGTTCAGCGAACGGTTGAAAGATTTTCCTTGCCGCATTGAATACATCAGTCGGGCACGTACCCAAAAAGAAATCAAAGGAATTTTGAAAGACTTGAAAGAGGGAAACGTAAACATCTTAATTGGGACGCATCGCATCGTCGGCAAAGACGTGGCGTTCAAAGATTTGGGGCTATTGATTATCGACGAAGAGCAGAAATTCGGCGTTTCGGTCAAAGAAAAGCTGCGCCAATTGAAAGCCAATGTAGATACACTCACCATGACGGCTACGCCGATTCCGAGAACCTTGCAATTCTCTCTGATGGGGGCGCGAGACCTTTCGAGCATCACGACACCGCCGCCCAACCGGTATCCGGTACAGACCGAAGTGGAACGTTTCAATCCCGACATCATCCGCGAAGCCATCAATTTTGAGATGAGCCGAAACGGTCAAGTATTTTTCATCAATAACCGCATCCAGAACATTTACGAAATGGAAACGCTTATCCGACGGGAAGTACCAGATGCGCGTATCGCTGTCGGGCACGGGCAAATGGAACCGGAACAATTGGAAAAAATCATCCTCGACTTTGCCAATTATGAATATGACGTGTTGGTGGCCACCAGCATTGTCGAAAGCGGCATTGACGTCCCGAATGCGAATACGATCATCATCAACAATGCGCAGCAGTTCGGTCTCTCAGACCTGCATCAGCTACGCGGACGTGTCGGACGGAGCAACCGGAAGGCGTTCTGCTACCTGCTCTCCCCGCCCCTTTCCAGCCTGACGCAAGAGGCACGCCGCCGCTTGCAGGCCATCGAAAACTTTGCCGAACTTGGAAGCGGTATTCACATCGCCATGCAAGACCTCGACATACGCGGCGCAGGCAATCTGCTGGGAGCCGAACAGAGCGGTTTCAT
>CALUTX010000046.1 GCA_944323815.1 uncultured Parabacteroides sp.
AAGACTACCCAAAAGACTACCCAAAAGGCCATACAAAACCTAACGGAACAACAGCAAGCTATACTGTCATTCTTAAAAGAACATCCGGAAGCGACCCGAAAAGAGATAAGCGAAAGCCTTTCTAACATTACAGAGGATGGTGTAAAGTACAATCTTTCTCGCCTTCAAGAACTTGGTTTACTGAAACGTATGGGAGGTAGGAAGCAAGGATATTGGCAACTTATAGAATAAATACTTATGGAAGATTGGAAGGAATTATCATTTATACTTTTATTCGTAACCGGTACGAATTATCTGCCGAAAAGTCTGTTCGGGCTTCGAGAAAGTGGATTTTCCCGGAGAGTAAATGAAAGAGCCTTGGCGGCTAACGGGTTTCCGGCGGAAGTGTGTCCCGATTCTGCGCATAATTCCGTATATTTGCAGCATATTATCGTTTGGAAATAGAAAAGGAACAGTAAAGATGAAAATAGCACTGATTGGTTACGGGAAGATGGGGAAGGCCATCGAGCAAATCGCGCTGGGCAGAGGGCATGAGATTGTCTCTGTCGTGGATGTCAATAATCCGGAAGAGATTCGTTCGGAACGCTTCAAAAGCGCGGATGTGGCAATTGAGTTTACAACGCCGGCGACGGCTTTCGACAATTATATGAAGTGTTTCGCTGCCGGTGTGCCGGTGGTTTCGGGAACGACCGGATGGCTCGATCGGCTGGATGAGGTGAAGGCGATGTGCGCGAACGAAGGAAAGACCTTTTTCTATGCCTCTAACTTCAGCATCGGCGTGAACATCTTTTTTGCCTTGAACAAGTATCTGGCGAAGATAATGAACGGCTTTCCTGCATACGATGTCCGCCTGACGGAGACGCATCATATCCACAAATTGGACGCGCCGAGCGGAACGGCCATCACGTTGGCAGAAGGTATTTTGGAGAACGTAGACCGCAAGGAACGTTGGACATTGGAAACAGCCGAGCAGCCGACCGACTTGATGATTCACGCGATTCGCGAAGGGGAAGTGCCCGGCATCCATGAGATTACATACGAATCGGATGTCGATACGATTTCCATCAAGCATGATGCCAAGAGCCGCGCCGGATTTGCGTTGGGTGCTGTGGTCGCTGCCGAGTTTACGGTCGGGAAGAAAGGCTTTTTGGGAATGGATGATATGCTGAAATTCTAAACGGATGAGGTCGGTATGAAGAAATTCACAAAAAAGCAATATATCCGTTTCGGAGTGGCGGCCGTTTTGTACGGGCTGTTTATCCTGTGGATGCAAAGTGCGTGGTTGCTGTTGGGCTATATTTTGCTGGTCGATATTTTCCTGACAAAATACATTCATTGGGGCGCATGGAAGAATGTCAAGAATCCGCGCTTACGGAATGCGTTGGAATGGGTAGACGACATTATCTTTGCTTTGATAGCAGTCTATTTCATCAATGTCTTTATCTTCCAGAACTATCAGATTCCCAGTTCATCGCTGGAGAAGTCGCTGTTGGTGGGCGATTACCTGTTTGTGAGCAAATTGAGCTACGGGCCGCGTGTGCCGAACACGCCCATTGCCTTCCCGTTGGTGCAGAACACGTTGCCCATCGTGAATTGCAAGTCCTATCTGGATTGGCCCGAATGGGGCTACAAGCGGGTGAAAGGGCTCGGACAGGTGAAACGGGACGACATCGTGGTGTTTAACTTCCCGGCAGGCGACACGGTTGCCTTGAAGATGCAGAATCCGGATTACTATACCTTGGTGGCGCTGTATGGCAGGGATGCCATTTGGCGGAACAAGGCGCAGTTTGGCGATGTCATCTATCGGCCGGTCGACAAGCGGGAGAATTATGTCAAACGCTGCATCGGGATGCCGGGCGATACGATTGAAATTCGCAACAATCAGGTTTACATCGACGGGAAAGCGGCCAAGAACCCCGAGAAGATGCAGTTCAATTATTTTGTGGAGACAACCGGCATGTTGAGCGAAGAGCAGTTCCGCCTGTTGGATGTCAGCAAGGCGGACCGCGTGTTGGTAAATGACGGGACGACGTTGCAGTTCTTGGGCATTCAGCCGAACGAGAATGGACAATATAATATTGTTTACCATTTCCCGCTGACGCAGCGGGCGGTGGAGATTGTGCGGAAGCTGCCGATTGTCAAACAGGTTTTGATCGAACCGGATGCTTTTGGCGGTGCCGACTATTATCCGGTCGGTTATCATACCGGTTGGAGCCGGGACAACTACGGGCCGCTTTGGATTCCGAAGAAGGGAGCGACGATTGAGTTGACGGCGGAGAACCTCGCGCTCTATGAACGGTGCATCGTCAACTATGAGCATAACACGCTGGAACAGCGCGACGGACAGATTTATATCAATGGACAGTCGGCTACCTCTTATACGTTCCAATATGATTACTACTGGATGATGGGCGACAACCGCCACAACAGTGCCGACAGCCGTTCGTGGGGATTTGTGCCGGAAGACCACATCGTGGGGAAACCGATTATGATTTGGCTTTCGCTCGATAAAGACCGCGGTTGGCTGGATGGTAAAATTCGTTGGGAGCGTCTGTTCCGTTGGGTGCATCCGGATTAAAAACTGTGTCGGGTGAGTGTGCAGTCGAAAAGCCGTTCATGGATAAGTTGGGCGATTGCGTTTGCCGTCGCCTTTCTGGTGGTGGGACTGGTGCGTTTCTTCTGGATAGAATCGTACCGGATTTCGACTGACGCGATGAATGAAAGCCTGTATCGGGGAGATTATGTGCTGGCGGATAAATGGCTTTCGAGTGGCAATCCGGGGCGAAACCGGGTGGTGTTGTTCACGAGCCCTTTGTTGCGCGATTCGGTGGCGCGGCCTTTGTTTGTGAGCCGTTGCATCGGGATGCCGGGCGACACGATTCGGGTGACGGGCGAAGGGTATGAAATCAACGGTCGGCAAATCCCGCATTCGCCGCGTGCACTGAAGACCTACCGTGTACGGCCTGCTATCGCATCTCCTTTTCTTTCCGCCTTGCAGAAACTGGATATTCCGGCGCGGGACTGGCAACGGGATTCAATTGGCTTTTCGCTTTCTCTTACCGGCTTTGAGGAATATCAGGTGCGGGAAGAGCTTCCGGATGCGATGGATTCCTGTTTTGCGCTTCAACCGATGGCACCTTATACGCTTGTTGTCCCTCAGAAAGACCGTGCTTACCGGCTGGATGCGGCTTCCTTGATTGCCTGTAAAGAGGCGATTCGGACGGAATTGGGGACAAAGGCGGTGTTTCGTGAGGGGAAATTGTTTGTTGACGGCAAAGAAATCACCTTTTTCTTTTTCTCGCAAGATCATTATTGGATGCTTTCCGACCATGCAGACGAGGCGGTCGATTCCCGGCATTTGGGCTTTATTCCGCGTGACCATATCGTCGGCAATGTCCTGTTTTGTTGGTTCAGCCGGGAAAAGCAACGTTGTTTAAAACCTGTTTACTGAAATGCAACCTGTATATTTATCGACAGCCTATTTGGGCCCGGTGCAGCAATATGCCAAGCTGCTGCAATATCCCGTCGTCTATATAGAGACGATGGAAAACTATCTGAAGCAGACCTATCGGAACCGCTGTGTCATTGCTGCTGCCAATGGGCCGTTGGCGCTTTCTATCCCCATCATTAAACCGGATACGTTGAAGTGTCTGACGAAAGATATCCGCATCTCCGACCACGGCAATTGGCGGCACCTGCATTGGAACGCGCTGGTTTCGGCTTACGGCATGAGCCCTTTCTTTGCATATTATGCGGATGATTTCGCTCCGTTTTACGAACGGAAGTATGACTTCCTATTGGATTATAACGAGGCTTTGCGCGAGTTGATTTGTAATTTGCTCGACTTGCATCCGACGGTGCGCTATACGGAAACCTATCAATCGGAGGTTACATTTGACTTCCGCACCTCCATTTCTCCGAAACATCCTTGTGCGGATGCCTCTTTCCGCCCGAAGCCCTATTATCAAGTGTTTCAATCCAAGCACGGCTTTTTGCCGAATCTGAGCATCGTAGACCTGCTTTTCAACATGGGACCGGAAGGATTGCTTGTGCTGAAAGAATGTTTGACAAGTTGTAATTGACAATTGACAATTAACAATTGACAATTAGGTTTCACGCTCGGTGAAAAAATAATTGTCAATTGTCCATTGTCAATTATCAATTAAAAATTAAAGTAACGCTTTGCGTTGTTATAACTGATGTCTTCTACCATCTGTCCGATGAACGGCAGCTCGCTTGCGGGCAACAAGCCCTCTTCTACGTCGCGTCCGATGACGTTGCACAGGATGCGGCGGAAATACTCGTGGCGCGGATAGGAGAGGAAGCTGCGCGAATCGGTCAGCATCCCGACGAAGCGGCTCAACAGGCCCAAATCGGACAACGCATTGAGTTGCTTTTCCATCCCGTGAATCTGGTCGAGGAACCACCAGCCCGAGCCGTATTGCATCTTGCCCGGTACCGTCCCGTCGTTGAAGCTGTAAATGGTTGTCACCATCAGCTCGTTGTCGCGCGGGTTGAGGTTATAGAAGATGGACTTCGCGAGCTGCCCCTCTTCGTCCAACCGGCTCAAGAAGCGTGCCATTGGAGTGGCCACTTCGGCATCGCCAATCGCGTCGTAGCCGGTGTCGGGTCCCAGCTGCTTGAACATGCGGGCATTGTTGTTGCGCGTCGCACCGACGTGGAACTGCTGCACCCAGTTGCTGCGGGCATCCATCACCGCCAGTTCGTAAAGCATGGCAGAACGGAACTTGTCCATCTCTTCGCCTGTCAGTGCTTTCTTCATGCGGGCTTTCAGGAAAATCGCCTCGATTTCGGCATCGGTGTACGGTTCGGCGTAGAACGTTGTCAAACCGTGATCCGAAAGGCTGCACCCTTGTGAGGCAAAGAAATCGTGCCGTTTCTGCAAAGCAGCAATCAAATCCTTGAAGTTAAGAATCGACATGTCGGCAGCCGCTTCGAGCTTCGTCAGGTAATCGTTATACGTTTCCAAGTTCTCAATTGCCATCGCCTTGTCCGGACGCCAAGCGGGAAGCACTTTTGTCTTCAAAGAGCTTTGGCGGATTTGCGCGTGATAGTGCAGGTCGTCAATCGGGTCGTCGGTCGTACAGACCACTTCGACGTTCATCCGCTCCATGATGGCTTGTGCACGGAATTCGGGCGTTTGTAACTTTGCTGTGCATTCGTCGTAAATCTCGCGGGCAGTCGACGGGTTCAACACTTTGTCGACACCGAAGATACGACTCAGCTCCAGATGCGTCCAGTGGTAAAGCGGGTTGCGCATCGCACATTGTAGCGTTTCCGCCCATTTCTCAAACTTCTCGTATGCCGACTTGTTGCCCGTGATATATTCCTCAGGCACACCGTTGGCACGCATCTGGCGCCATTTATAGTGGTCGCCGCCCAGCCAAACTTCTGTCAAGTCGGCAAATTGATGATTCTCTGCGATTTCGCTCGGGTTGAGGTGACAGTGATAGTCGATAATCGGCATTTTCGCTGCGTGCTCGTGATACAGCCGTTGCGCTGTTTCCGATTGCAGCAGAAAATTGGCATCCATGAATTGTTTCATTGCATTATGCTTTAAAGGGTTGAACCGTTGTACTTCTTAATTGTAGCCAGCGCGTCGCGGCAGAGAGCGGAAATCGCTTCCCAGTTTCCGGCGGCAATCATCTCTTTCGGGAAGAGTTTGGATCCCATGCCCACGCAGGTCACACCGGCTTTGAACCATGCCGAAAGATTCTCTTCGGTCGGCTCGACGGCGCCTGTCGCCATAATCATTGCCCAAGGCATCGGTGCTTTGATATTCTTGACGAACGACGGACCACCCACGTTTCCGGCTGGGAAAATCTTGCAGAGGTCGCATCCCACCTCCTGTGCGAATCCGATTTCAGAGACGGAACCGCAACCCGGTGTATAGGGAACCAACCGGCGGTTACAGACCTTCGCAATGTCGGGGTTGAACAGCGGACCGACGATGAAGTTCGCGCCCAACTGCAAATAGAGCGATGCCGTACCGGCGTCAACGATGGAACCGGCGCCCAAGATGAGTTCCGGACATTCTTTGGCAGCGAATTTGACCAGTTCGGCAAATACTTCATGGGCGAAGTCGCCACGGTTGGTAAATTCGAAGGCACGTACGCCGCCCTCATAGCAAGCCTTTACGACTTGCTTTGCAATCTCGACATCTTTATTGTAGTAAACCGGCACCATCCCTGTGCGGGCAATGGTGTCGAGCACTTGTATTTTATTGAATCTTGCCATTGTATGAATGCTTTTTGGATTTGAATCTTTGTTTTTCTCGTTGAAAAGTTTCACCTGTTTCTTCGAAGTGAAACTTTTGTTCCATCGGCAAGAAACAAAAGTTTCATGCCAGTGAAACCGGAGTTTCTTGCCGGTGAAACTTTTGTTTCTTGCTGAGGAAATTTTAGCGCGATACGCGTCCGGACGCGTCGCCGCTCATGAGTTTCTCCACTTCCTCGACGGTTACTTGGTTGAAGTCGCCGTAAACGGTGTGTTTCAGGCAGGAAGCGGCAACTGCGAAGTCGAGCGCTTTCTGGTCGTCGGTCGGATAGGTCAGCAAACCGTAAATCAGACCGCCCATGAATGAGTCGCCCCCGCCCACGCGGTCGACAATGTGCGTAATGTCGTACCGGCGAGATTGATAGAGCTTGCCGTCGGCATACAGCACGCCACCCCATGTGTTGTGATTCGCATTGATAGCACCGCGCAGCGTGATAATAACCTTTTTCGCACGCGGGAACTTCGCCATCAATTGGGTGCAGACCGATTCG
Organism: uncultured Parabacteroides sp.; assembly: GCA_944323815.1. Taxonomy (GTDB): domain Bacteria; phylum Bacteroidota; class Bacteroidia; order Bacteroidales; family Tannerellaceae; genus Parabacteroides. The sequence continues at coordinate 6,789 of CALUTX010000046.1, forward strand.
AATTCGGCTGCATTCACTTCGCCATTGGTGGCAGTCACGTCAAAGCCTTCCGGTTTGATGCCGAATACCTTCTCCGCATCTTCCTCGTTACCTAAGATGATGTCGCAACCGGCCACCAGTTCGGGCATGATTTCGGAAGCAGTTTTGCCATATTTCCAAAGGTTCTTGCGATAGTTCAGGTCGCAGGAAACAGGCACGCCCATGCGGTTGGCCGTCTGGATAGCCTCCAAGCAAGCGTCGGCTGCACCTTGAGAAATAGCCGGCGTGATACCTGTCCAATGGAACCAAGAAGCCTCTTTGAATACCTCTTCCCAGTTGACCATGCCCGGTTGGATTTCGGAGATAGCCGAGTGAGCGCGGTCGTAGACGACTTTGCTGGCGCGTGCAACGGCACCGGTCTCCAAGAAATAGATGCCGAGGCGGTCACCACCGTAAACGATGTGGTTCGTGCCTACGCCATACTTGCGTAAATCCATCACGCAAGCGCGGGCAATGTCGTTTTTCGGTAAACGGGTTACAAACTCAGTAGCGATGCCATAATTGGCGAGCGACACGGCGACGTTGGCTTCGCCGCCTCCAAAAGTCGCGTTCAAATTGTCGCTTTGGCAGAAACGCAAATAGCCCGGCGTCGCCAGCCGGAGCATGATTTCTCCAAAGGTGATTACTTTTTTGTCCATATCCATGAAACTAATGTGTTTATGCCACAAAAGTAACGGTTTATTTTGAATTAAATAAACCGTGTGTGCGAAAACATGACTAAAAGCGGAAATTATTCCAGAAAGGAGAAGTATCGTGGGTTTCCGTCCGCTTCTCGAGCATCTGCTCGTGCAGTTCCTTGATTTTTTTTCGGTATTGTTTCTCTGCGCTCAGGTCAGTCGTTTCATACGGGTCTTCTTGTAAATTGAAAAGTTGCGTGGTTCGTTTCCCATCGACGTGATATTCAATCAATTTCCAAGTACCGTCCGAGATGGCGCGTTGGCAATCCATGTAGCTGTAATACAGGTAATCGCGTGCCGGTTTTCCCCCTTGTAAAGCGGGTAATAGGCTGACGCCGTCGACAGATGCGGGAATAGGCAGCTGCGCCATGTCGCAAAGTGTAGGGAAGAGATCAATCAAGTAACACAAATCTGCCCGTTTTTCTGCTGACGGATGCGCTGTTGCCTGTTTGATGAGCAGAGGAACGTTTACGCTGTGTTCATATACGTTCTGTTTACCCATCAGACCGTGCTGTCCGAGTGCCAGCCCGTTGTCTCCGGCAAAGACGATGATGCTGTTTTCATACAATCCGTTGTCTTTGAGCGCTTGGATAATGTCGCCGACTCGCCGGTCTACATGCGAAACCATGGCATAATATTCTTTGATATGCCGTTTGATTTCTTCCGGTTGGCGGGGAATGGCGGCCAGTTTCTCGTCGCGGATTTCCAATTCGCCGTTGTCGAACGGATGTCGTTCCTTGAAGTTCGGCGGTAATGCAATCGTTGTCTGCTCATAAAGCCGGAGGTATTCGTCCGGCATACTGCGCGGGTCGTGCGGCGACATGTAAGCGATGGAGAGGAAAAAAGGCTGTTCACTTCCTTTCTGCTGGCGGATGTATTCGACAGCCTCATGCGTAAAGATGTCGACCGAGTGTTTTCCGGAGTAAATATACTCGCCGTTTTTGTATTCAACCTTGTTGGATGAAGCCTGATTGGGGATGACTGGCCGTCGTTTGCCGTAATTCAATTCGGCGTGGTAGTCGTACAGCGGGACATTCCAATGGCCCCACATGCCACCGAAGAAAATGGCTTTCCCGTCGTTGAAGCAACGGTTCAGCGCCTTGTAACTGCTGTGCCACTTACCGGTGTGGAACGCGTTGTAGCCGGCCTGCTGCAACGCTTCGCCTATCGTGGTGTGTGCGGCTGGTATATCAGCACCTTGCCGCTCCAAGTTGTACAGGTATTTGCCGGTCATCAGCATGGCGCGACTGGGCATGCTGACGGCACCGGAAGTACCGCCCATAATGTGTACGTTTGTCAGTTGAATACTTTCCGCCGCCAGTCTGTCCAGATTGGGTGTCTGTACCGGTTCTTTCCCGAGAAAATGCAGAGCGGAACCTCGCATGTCGTCCGCCAGAATCAAGATGATGTTTGGGCGCTCTCCCGCCTCCAACGAACCGGAGGCGGCGAGCAGCGCCATCCCAATGAGTGAGAGTGTTTGTTTCATTTTATGTTATAGGAATGATTGTGTTTCTTCCCGTCCACCATGACCTTTTTGATCGCTTCCAGATAGCCGAAGCCATCTTTCATGTCTGGTAGTAGATAGGCTCCTTCAATCCATTCGTTCCATGCAAAGATGGTGATGATTTGAGGTTGGTTGGGATGGTTATCGAGGTATTCTTTTGCTTTTAACAGAAAGTTGGCAAAACTTTGCGGGCTGTTGTTATAGTGGATGACATCCTCTTTCCCGACTTTCGGGAAACGTGGTGTATTGTCCCATCCGATAGATACATTCGGGCAATAAGGCACTTTGTAATTATCCCATTTCTCTAATCGAGCCATCGCATTGGTCCCCCAGTGGATATAGTCTTCTGGATGTGGGCCGCCCCAGTTGTATTGTGTGTAGCTGTCGACTTCCCAAAGTGTTGCCTGTTTATCCAATTCCGGTGTCGGAACACCGTAAGTTATCATTTGGATATGAACACCGGGAAATCCTGCTTTACGGGCTTCTTCGCGCAAATAGTCCAATCCTTTCTTTGTTTCTTCCACACTTCCAAAGGTCTTGATTAGATTGTTGATATTATAGATACAGAAAATAGGTTCCCCATCGATTTTCAGATAATTGGGTTGTTTGAAATATTGCTCGATGATGCGTTTGACAATCACTTTGAAATTTTTCCAGTCCGTTTTTCCTTCCCATAACAGTGATTCATCGTCCGGACAGCGATAGACGTTCCAATAATTTTTTTTGACATCGTGGTTGGCCCACATAATATAGAAATTCATTTCCCGATTGTTTGCAGCTTTTAGAAAACCATCGTTCAAACAACTTTCGAGGAATGGTTTTTCGTCAAACCAATACCAGTCGAAGATAAAGGTATTGACGCCATGTGTTTTGGCCGCGCGAATCCATTTCTCCATCACTTTGGGGTCATTGTCCATTTCGTATCCCCAAAGTGGCACTTTGGGTTGGTAATGTCCTTCGAAGCGAGGCGTTCCTTTTTGTATGACTTCCCATTCACCGATTCCCTCCGGCCAAAGCGCTTCCCGCGAACGTGGCTCATCGTGACAAGATGGCCAGACAAAAGCGGCTACATAAGGAGTAGTGTCTTGCCCTTTGGCGGACAAGATTCCAAATAAGAGCATAAATAATGTGGGAAGGAACCCGCGCGTAAACATCCGATTCATATTCCTGTTATTTTATTATCAATGATTTTGCAGTACAAAACTAATAAAAATATCATTTTAAAGGAAACATGAAAAAAATTTCGCTTTTTGTGGATATTTCGAATTCATTTTAAAATTGCTCCCGAACTTTGTCACATCAAAAATGATGAAACAAGTAAGAAAATTGAAAGTATAACCATTAAAAGTAAAAAGAAGATGAAAAAGATTGTAGCATTATTCGTTTGCCTGTTGGCAGTAAGTTTGTCGGTACGTGCCGACGATGACCGTCCGATTCAGTTCGAGCAGTTACCCTCGAAAGCACAGGCGTTTGTGAAAGAGCATTTCCCGCAGGAAAAGGTGGCTTTGGCGAAGATGGAGAAAGATTTTTTCGATAAGAAATATGAGGTTATTTTCGCGAACAGCAGTAAGGTTGAATTTTTGAAAGATGGAAATTGGAAAGAGGTCGACTGTAAATATTCGTCGGTGCCCGAAGCTGTCTTGCCAAACGCAATCAAGCAATATGTAAAAACGAACTATGCCGGTCAGAAGGTCCTTAAGATTGAAAAGGAAGATCGGGGCGGTTATGAAATCAAGCTTTCCGGTGGATTGGAATTGGGATTTGACAAACGCTTCCAGTTGATAGATATAGATAATTGAAAAAATATTACACGGAAGGTAAATTGACATATATAGGAGATAAATCGCATTATCTTGGGAGAAATTTAATTGTAAACTAATCAATAAAAAAAGAAGAGGAAAAAAGAATATGAAGAAGTATTGGTTTTTATTCGCAGTGTTGGCATTAGCCGTTTTTTCGAGTTGTGACGACGACAACGAGCCGGTTCCGGGTTATGTAAGCACGGAAACGCGGACGGCGTTCGGGGAAAGATTTCCTTCGGCAAAGGATGTTGAGTGGGAGCGGAACGGTGATTATATGGTGGTCGACTTTCGGGAAGGAAGAACCGAGAAAGAGGCTTGGTTTGATAATCAAGGGAATTGGTTTCTGACGGAGACAGACATCGCTTACGACCAATTACCGGAAGCCGTGAAGAGCTCTTTCCAAAGTAGCGATTACAGTTCGTGGCGTGTGGATGACGTAGATTATATTGAGCGTGCTGATATGGCGGATTTGTATGTCTTGGATGTGGAAAGCGGTGAACTGGATGCCGACCTTCATTACTCAGCAGATGGTATTCTGGTTAAAGTGATTGGCGATTTGGCAGACGGAAGTGGTAATACGGGTAACACCGGTGGTGGAACCGGCGATTTGATTCCTTCGCAACCTTCATCTGCTATTGAGGAATATATCCAAACCAATTACCCGAATGCACGGATTATTGAAATTGACCGGGAAGATCGGGGTTATACGGAAGTTGATATTATTGACGAAGGTGTTTTATTGGAACTCCTGTTCGACGAAGGCGGAGCATGGGTACAAACCTCTCAAGATGTACGCGTACGTGAATTACCGCAAGCCGTAACGTCTGCTATCCAAGCCGCCTATCCCGGTTATCAAATTGACGATGCAGATTGGGTTGAGACTCCAGAAGGAAAGTGGTATTTGGTTGAATTGGAAATGCGCGGTGAAGCAGATCTTTATGTCCGCGTAACGATAGACGGAACCATTTTATAAATATTGGGATACCATGTGGTTGTTGCTGATGTAACGTATAACGAAAATTGTTTCACCCTTTTTCCTGTAAACATTAAAGAAAACATACCATTGTGTAGTCTTGTTTTTGCGGAATGTGGCGTATAACATTTTGGTCCCGTACCTCTTAAAATAGGGAGGTGCGGGCTTTTTTAGTTTGTATGGCAAGTTTGTCAGGATGTCATGAAATAAATCTTCAACGTATTTTTGGGCATACGCTTCAAATCCGAAGTATTCTTTTTCATAGAGGATTTGGATTAATTCTTTGAGGTATTTTCTGACCTCCGGTAAGGCTACGATTTTCATTCAGTAGATTGTTTGTTATGTAGGAACATTTCATGAATATCTTCTTGAATGCCGCGAAGCAATTCTTCAAGCGAGATTGCGCGTTCAAGGTCTGCGTCCGGTTCAAGTATGAACTCGTTACTTATTTGCGTAAGAGATTTCTTACGGGATTGGGGTTGTTGGGTTTTGTAATCGACAATCATAGCTTTTAATCAAAAGAGTTACAGGGCAAAGGTAATGATTTTTTTGTGAAAGCCTCTAAACTTCTTACCTTTGCAACCGTTTTAGAAAAGGGTTGGAATGAGAAAATTAGGGTTAATTGGGATGGCATGTTGTCTGGCATTGGCCGGGCAGGCGCAAAAGAAGAATTTTACGTATAAATTTTACGGGCAGGTGCGAGGTGATTTGTTTTACAACTCGCGTGCCAACGAGGAAACTGTCGATGGGTTGTTTTATCTCTTTCCGAAAGACCATCAGTATGATGCCGACGGAAAAGACCTGAACGCGACACCCAACGGCAGTTTCTATTTGCTCTATTCCCGTTTGGGAGTCGACGTGACGGGGCCAAATATCGGCAAGGCAAAGACGTCGGCGAAACTGGAGACCGACTTTCGCGGTTCGGGCAGCAACTGGTCCATTTTGCGCATCCGTCATGCCTATGTGAATCTGGATTGGGGCACATCGGCGGTCTTGGTGGGGCAAACGTGGCACCCGCTTTTCGGTGACGTGTCGCCACAGATGTTGAACCTCTGTACCGGAGCGCCTTTCCAGCCCTTCAACCGTAGTCCGCAGATTCGTTACCGTTATACTTCCTCCAAAGGGTTGCAACTGACTGCCGCCGCTATTTGGCAATTGCAATATCTCTCGGCTGGGCCGAACGGAAAGAGCGAGGAGTATATCAAAAACAGCTGTGTGCCGGAGTTCTATTTCGGTGTAGACTATAAAAAAGAGGGATTCATCGCTGGTGTGGGCATGGAAATCCTTTCGTTGAAACCTCGCAAGCAGACGATCGTCGGCGAGCAGGTTTACAAGGTTGATGAGCGCGTCACCTCCCTTTCGTTTGAGGCGCACGCCAAGTACACCACCCGCGATTGGCTCATTGCAGGCAAAACGCTGTTGGCTTCCAACCTGACGCAAGCCTCCATGCTGGGCGGATATGCCGTGACCGCCATCGACGAGCGCACGGGCGAGCAGTCATACACCCCTTACCGCCACTCGATGACGTGGCTCAACATCGTCTACGGCACGAAATGGAAGCCGGGCGTCTTTATCGGCTATATGAAAAACTTAGGAACGAATGAACCCATTGCGGGCGATACCTACGGCGTCGGTCTGAACGTTGACCAGCTCTTTACGACCAACTGGCAACTCTCTTACAACCTGCCCCATTGGAAACTGGGCGTCGAATACACCCCCTCCATCGCTTGGTATGGCAATCGCGACGACTCGAACGGGAAAATCCACAGCACACATTCCGTCACAAACCATCGCGTGTTGGGGGTTCTTATCTATATGTTTTAAAGAAATCAGTGAAAACTTACTTTCCAAAACCTGTAAAATCCGATTTACGCCTGCAAATCGGCTCTTGCAAACGTGCAAAATGCTTTTTGCAGGTGAAAATGGGCTTTGCAAGCGTGTAAAATGCGATTGACGGGTGAAAATCGGGTTTTGCAGACGTGTAAAATGCGATTTTCACCTGCAAATCGCTTCTTGCAAACATGTAAAATGCAATTTGCAGCCGTCAATCGCATTTTACACGTTTTCGGGAAGACATTTTCCATTGAAAATGGATGAAAGCAGCCTTATCCTTTGCGAGCTGCGACCGCCAAGATGATTCCTAACGCCACGCCGAGCAGGGCAGCAAATAAAATCCGGCTTTCAGCGGGCAACAGGAACGTGACGGTGTGCGCCGGTATCCAAAAGAACAGGATTGTTTTTTTGAAAACGAAGTTCCATTGTACGTTCCAGTTCATCGCTTGCATGATTTGTCCCATCGGAATCGGCGTGAAGAACCCTTTGAGGCTGCCTCCCGTCGCCAAAATGTGCGTGTCGGTTATTTTATGGAGCGTCATGAAGACCGGCGCGAAGATGGTGTTCATCGCAGTCGAGATGGCGAATGCCACACCCAAGA
>CALUTX010000047.1 GCA_944323815.1 uncultured Parabacteroides sp.
CGGAACGTCCGCCCCTCATCGACGTCAACCGCATCCGCGAATTGCTGCCCCACCGTTATCCCTTCCAACTGGTCGATAAGATTATCGAAATCGGCGGAAACTACATCGTGGGCATCAAGAACGTAACGACCAATGAGCCTTACTTCCAAGGCCATTTCCCGACGGAACCGGTCATGCCAGGCGTCCTGCAAATCGAGGCAATGGCGCAGACGGGAGGCATTCTGGTGCTCAACTCGCTGGAAGATCCTGATTATTCGACCTACATTTTGACCATCAACAATGTAAAATTCCGTCACAAGGTCGTTCCCGGCGATACGCTCATCATGCGTCTTGAGTTGTTGGCACCTATCCGCCGCGGCATGTCGACCATGCAAGGATATACGTTTGTCGGAGACACCTTGGTCAGCGAAGCGCAATTCATGGCATTAATCGAAAAGAACAAAAAATAAAAAAACATTCCATCATGAATATTTCACCGTTAGCAGTCGTAGACCCGGAAGCCCAACTGGGCGAAAACATCACGATCGAGCCATTCGCCATCGTCAAAAAAGATGTCGTCATTGGTGACAATTGCCATATCTACCCCCACGCCATCATCTTGGACGGAGCACGTATCGGGAACAATTGCCAAATATTCCCCGGAGCTGTTGTCGCCGGCATTCCGCAAGACTTGAAATTCAAAGGAGAAAAAACAGTCGTCATCATCGGGGACAACACGACCCTGCGCGAATGCGTCACGGTCAACCGGGGGACAGCTTCCAAAGGGCAGACGGTCATCGGGCGTAACTGCCTCATCATGGCCTATTCGCACATCGCCCACGACTGTGTGCTGAAAGACAACGTCATCATCGGTAACGCCTCGCAGATTGCGGGAGAAGTGGAGATAGACGATTTCGCCATCGTCAGCGGCGGCAGCCTTGTCCACCAATTCACGCGCATCTCCAAGCACGTCATGGTACAAGGCGGTTCGCGCATAGGAAAAGACATTCCGCCCTATACGCTCATCGGACGCGACCCGATTGTCTACTGCGGCATCAACATCGTCGGCCTGCGCCGGCGCGGCTTCACCAACCAGCAGGTCTACCTCATCCAAGATATTTACCGCACGCTCTATACGCGCGGCCTCAACAACTCGGACGCCCTCAAGGCCATCGAAACGGAATATGAGCCGTGCTAAGAGCGTCACATCAACCTCAACTTCTTCAAATCGTCCAAACGGGGTATTGTCAGAGGTTCAATCGACGAATTATAGCAGCGCATCTATCATTAGTTTATTTTTGCAACTAAAATAACAGGAATTATGGTATACAGATTTTTAATTCTTTCAGATGAAGCAGATGATTTCAAACGCGAAATCAAAATAGACTCGGAAGCAACATTCCTTGATTTATATAACATCATCATGGACTCGGTCGGATACTCAAAAGACCAAATGTGTTCGTTCTTCCTCTGTGATGACGACTGGAGCAAAACGACGGAAATCACCCTGGTCGAGATGGACACCTCGTCAGACACGGACAGCTACACGATGGCAGACACCCATCTGGACGAGCTGCTCGAAGACGAACACCAGAAGCTCCTCTTCGTGTTCGACTACATGACCGACCGTGCCCTCTTCATGGAGCTGCGCGAAATCATCACAGGGCAAGACCTCAAAGAGGCCATCTGTTCCAAATCGACCGGTAACCCGCCCGCTCAAACCATGTCATTCGAAGAACTGGAATCCAAAACAAGTAACTTGGATTTGGACGAAGATTTCTACGGCGACTCGGATTACAACATCGACGAACTCGACCGTGACGGTTATGAAGGCTTTGGCGACAGCGTGATAGACAACCCCTATGACGACGACCGCTACTAACCGTCCGCCCCACACCCTCATCATTTTATTAGGGCCTACGGGGGTCGGAAAAACCGAACTCAGCCTGCGGATAGCAGCGCATTTCCATACATTCATTCTCTCAGCCGATTCGCGGCAGCTCTACCAGGAGCTGCCCATCGGCACTGCCGCTCCGACGCCCGAACAACTGGCGCGGGTGCGGCATTATTTTGTCGGTACCCTCTCGCTTGCCGACTATTACAGCGCCAGCCGCTTCGAAGAAGAAACCCTCGCGCTCTTGGACGAGCTGTTCCTTTCGCACCCCGTCGCCGTCATGACGGGCGGCAGCATGATGTATATCGACGCCGTGACGAAAGGTATCGACGACATTCCGACCGTCACGCCCGACATCCGCGCCGCCCTGTGGCAACAATACGAGGCAGAAGGCCTCGCCCCTATCCTCGCCGAACTGAAGGAGAAAGACCCGCAGCACTATGCGGAGGTGGACCGCCAGAACTACAAGCGCGTCATCCACGCCGTCGAAATCTGCCGCCTCACCGGACGCCCCTACTCCTCTTTCCGTACGCACACGCGCAAGCCGCGCCCCTTTCGCATCATCCAAATCGGCCTCCGGCGCGACCGCGAAGAGCTGTACGAACGCATCAACCGGCGCGTAGATCAGATGATGGCCGACGGCCTCCTCGACGAAGCCCGCCGCGTCTACCCGATGCGTCACCTGAACGCGCTCAACACCGTCGGCTACAAAGAGCTGTTCCGCTACTTCGACGGCGAATGGACGCTCGACGAAGCCGTCGAGAAAATCAAACGCAACAGCCGCGTCTACGCCCGCAAACAGATGACCTGGTTCAAACGCGACCCCGAAATCCACTGGTTCCACCCCTCGGAAGAGGCAGCCATCATCCGCTGCATCGAAAACGCCATCGCCACAACCTCTTCCGAATAAAAAAACTTTCATCTTTTCCGAAAAAAACCGCCCGGAAGACTTGTTTTTCCTAAAAATGGCTTATATTTGCGGAATTAGTAGTTCCAACTACTCCAAAATTTTTTTTGTTTTCATATTAAGTTTGCCCGTGCGTTCCCTAAAAAGAATACGGCGGGCTTTTTTAAATGAAAAAAGAAGGGGAATTTTAACACAATAATACAAGCAGAGCTCCGATTGTTATACCGTGTTAATACAATGGTGCCAACGAAGCACCAATTGTTATAACGTATGAAAATAACCCTTCGCCTGAGCGTCGGCAGCCTCATCGCAGGCGTACAATCGCGTCAACGATGCTCCGCCGGCACCATTGAAGGGCTACAAAGCGAGAGACGGAGCTTCGACAGCCCGATTGCAGATGTTTAATCGAAAAAAAGAAATATAGAAAGATGGCAAGTATTCAAACAGTACCAATCACGCGCTTCCGTTCGAACGAATTACTGACTTTCGGACGAGCGTTGGAAACCAAATTGCAAGATAGCGACTTTGCAGAAGCCCCCACCGTAGCAAGCCAGCTGACTGCCTACAAAGACGCACTTCAGAAACTGGACGACAGCGTCATCACGGGCGGGAAAAGCCTCTATACGACCGAAATGGAAAATGCGGACAAGAAACGCGACCATCTGCAAAGTGGTTTTCTGGGGCAAATACAGATTTTCCAAAACCATTTCGACACGACGAAACAGGCGGCAGCCGTACGGCTTTCCCCGCTTGCCGACAAATACAAAGGAAAGACTGAAAAATCATACGAGGAACAGACGAGCATCACGGCCAACCTGATTCAAGAGGTGCAATCGGATACCTACGCGACCGACATCGCGACGCTGGGTCTTACCGAATGGATTACGGCTCTGAAAGAGTCCAACGACGCATGTGCCAGCCTGTCGGCTGAACGCATCAGCGAAAAAGGAGCACAAAAATCGCTCCCGAAACTGGCAGATACGCGCCCGGTTTTCATCGAGGCTTACAATACGCTCGCCAAACGCTTCAACGCCCTCGCGGAGGTGAACGGCGACGCCGATTATGTAGAGCTTTTCAACTGGTGGAACGCGCTGATTGACCGCTACCGCCTCCTGCTGGCCAACCGGCTCGGCGCAGGCAAGGGTGGGACGACCGACAACGGTAACAGCAACCAGCCCGATCCCGGAACGGGTAGCGAAGAGGAAGAAGAGGGCAACGGGAACGACGGAGAACGTCCCGGAGGGTTGTAAAAATTGTTTTGCACGTTTTAATATCACCGCGGCACAGGGCATTTGAGTGAAACCCCGAAAATTATCACTCCGTTCAACTTCCCGTCCTTGTGCCGCTTTTTTTGTACCCGCGCGTCAGGGTTTCATAAACACAAAATAGACCGCCAGCACGAGGCAGATACACGCCGCAAGGTGGTTCCAATGGAACGTTTGCCCGCGGAAAAAAGTCGCGCTGAAGAGGACGAAGATAATCAGCGTGATGACCTCCTGAATCACCTTGAGTTGCATCAAGGAATAAGGTCCACCGTTGTCTTGAAAGCCGATGCGGTTGGCCGGCACTTGCAGGCAGTACTCGGCAAGGGCAAGCATCCAACTGAACAGGATCACGCCGATGAGCGGCAGATGCGCAAACCAATCGGACTGCTCCTTGAGCTTCAAATGCCCGTACCAAGCGCAGGTCATAAAGATATTCGAACCAATCAACAGTAAAATTGTATAGACTCCTTTCATTGTTATATAGTTATTTGATTTTTCGGGGTAAATAATCCATCTGTACGTTCGAGAGGCTGCTCCAGAGGCTCCGGCGGACGTCGGGATGGAGGCGTTCGAGATGGGCCAGCAGCTCTTTGGCTCCCCGGCGGGTAGAGGCCGATTCATAGGGACAAACTTTGTCTTGCCGCCGGTATGCCCGCCAAACGGCAAGCTGCTGCAACTCCCGCTCCTCGACCAGACAGAGCGGACGGATAAGCGTCATCTCGAACTTGTCCATCCGAAGCAGCGGCGGCATGGTCCCGATGGCACCTTGATACAGCATATTCATCAAAAGCGTTTCGAGCAGGTCGTCCTGATGGTGTCCCAAAGCGATTTTGTTGCACCGGTGCCGCTTCGCCAATTCGAAAAGCGCTTTGCGGCGCATCCACGAACAGAGGAAGCAGGGCGTATGGCGGCGGTCGGTCGACGCGTCGAAACGGGTCGTCTCGACGAGCAGCGGAACGTCGTAGGCGGCTGCCACGCTGCGGAGATAGGCTTCGTCGGAGCGGTACGGGATATTCTCCATCACGACATGCGCTGCCACCAGCTCGAAACGCGGGCGGAAAATCCGTGCCCGCCGCCCCAGCAGCTCCAGAAGCGCCAGCGAATCCTTCCCCCCGGAGAGCCCGACGAGGATACGGTCGCCGTCGACAATCAAACCGTAGTCGAAAATGGCTTTCTTCACTTTCTCCTCTACTTTGCGCAGCAAACGCGCCTCTTCCGTCATTTTTACCATATCCCTCTTTTTTTCAGGGCGCAAAATTACATATTTCTTTCGCGAAACGTTTCACAGTGTAAAAATATTCGTACCTTTGAAACGCATTTTTCATCGCATACAAAGGAATACAATGAAAGGTATATCAAGTAAACTATTCTATACGCTCGGCGTCGCGCTCCTATGCGGCAACCTGCACGCACAAAGCCTCGCCGAAGCCAAAAAACTATACGAGGAGGGCAAGTATGCAGAGGCCAAACCGGCCTTCGAACGGCTTGTCAAACAGGCGCCAAACAATTCTTCCTACAACCAGTGGTACGGTGTCTGCTGTTACGAGACGGGCGACCTTGCCGGCGCGGAAAAACATCTCGCGAAGGCGGTCAAACGGAAGGTACAGGAATCCTACCGCTACATGGCGGAGGTCTACTATCGGACGTACCGTTTCGACCAAGCCGTCGAGATGCTGGAAGAATACATCGCCATCCTGAACAAGAAGAAAAAGGACCCGCAAGCATTTGAAGCCCGCCTCGAAGAGGCCGAAAACGCCCAGCGGATGGTGGAAAAGGCAGAAGATGTACAAATCATCGACAGCCTGGTGGTCGACAAAGCCGACTTCCTCTCTGCCTACACCCTGAGCGAAGAGAGCGGGACGCTCGCTACCTATCAAGATTTCTTTCAGACGCCCGACACCGTCCGTTCGACGGTCTACGAGAACCAGAAGGGGGACAAAATCTATTACGCCAAGCCGGCGGAAGACGGGCATTATTATCTGTTCACCCAATCGCTGCTGATGGATAAATGGGGAGACGAAAAACGCCTGCCCATGAACGTGAACAGCGAGGACAACGATAACTATCCTTTCGTCCTCTCCGACGGTATCACGATTTATTACGCCTCCGAGGGGAACGGCTCCATTGGCGGATACGACCTGTTTGTGACGCGCTACAACACCAATTCGGACAGCTACCTCGCACCCGAACAGCTGAGTATGCCGTTCAACTCGCCTTACAACGACTTCCTGATGGTGTACGACGAAGTGAAGCAGTTGGGATGGTTTGTCTCCGACCGCTTCCAGCCGGACGGGAAGGTCTGTGTCTACCTCTTCATCCCCAACCCCGACCATAAGCGGTTGGATAGCGAAAACATCGAGTGGAAACGTTCGCGTGCAGCCATCACGGCTATCCGCGATTCGTGGCCCGAGGGTGCCGATTATACTGGGCAAATCGAACTGGCGCACACCGAAATCCCGTATGGGGAGAAAAAGGTGGAGAAAGATTTCGAATTCATCATCGGTAACGGCATCGTCTACTACACGCTCGACGAGATTCATTCGCCCGAAGCAAAAAAATATTACAGCAAGGTGGTTGCGCTCAAAAAACAAATCGCGGAAATCAACCAAAAGCTGGACGGCATGCGGGCAGACTATACGAAAGGGAACGCAGCGCGCAAGGAACAGCTGAAAACCTCCATTCTTGACGCGGAGCAACAGCTGGACAACCTCTTGGGGCAACCCGAAGAGCAGGAAAAACTGGCGCGTAACGCGGAAATCAAATATTTAAAAAATAAACGGTAATAGACAAAACGACATGATATTCGAAACGTTCATCATCGCCCTCCTCATGGTCATCGCCATCGCGCTCCTCCTACTGGAGATATTCATGCTTCCGGGGATTACGGTGGCGGGAATCGGCGGACTGCTCTTTGCTGCCGGCGGACTGATTTACGCCTATTCGGTCAGCACATGCGTCGGCCACGTGACGTTAGGCGCTTCGCTGGTGGCGTTCGCTGCTGCTTTTGCTTGGCTGATGCGTTCCAAATCGTTCAGCCGGGTCGCGCTGAATACGGACATCGACTCGCGGCTGACCTCCAGTCGCGAACTCGGCATCGTTCCTGGCGACGAGGGTATCACGCTCTCCCGTCTGGCACCTATCGGGAAAGCCTTGATTAAAGGGCAGGCGGTCGAGGCCAAAGCGTTGGACGAACTCATCGACGAGGGGACACCCGTCGTTGTCATGCAAGTGGAAGGATACAATGTCGTCGTACAAAGGAAAACAAATCATCAATAACTCTTTTTACACATGGAAATGACATCATTTGTACCATTTGCCCTCCTGGGCGCTGCAGTTTTACTGCTTATTATTTTCTTTTACTACGTGCCTTTCCTTTTATGGATTTCGGCCAAAGTATCGGGCGTCAACATCTCGCTCATCCAACTTTTTCTGATGCGCATTCGGAAAGTGCCCCCCTACATCATCACCCGGGCGATGATTGAGGCCCACAAGGCCGGACTCAAAACGCTGACGCGTGACGAACTGGAGGCGCATTATCTGGCAGGCGGACACGTGGAAAAAGTGGTGCACGCACTGGTTTCCGCCTCGAAAGCCAACATCGACCTGCCTTTCCAGATGGCAACCGCTATCGACCTGGCAGGGCGCGACGTGTTTGAAGCCGTCCAAATGTCTGTCAATCCGAAGGTAATCAACACGCCTCCGGTCACGGCAGTAGCCAAAGACGGTATCCAGCTGATAGCCAAAGCCCGCGTGACGGTACGCGCCAACATCAAGCAGTTGGTCGGCGGTGCAGGCGAAGAGACCGTATTGGCGCGTGTCGGCGAAGGCATCGTCTCGTCCATCGGTTCATCAGAAAGCCACAAGAGCGTATTGGAGAACCCGGATTCCATCTCCAAACTCGTGCTGCGCAAAGGGTTGGACGCCGGAACTGCATTCGAAATCCTCTCCATCGACATTGCCGACATCGACATAGGCAAGAACATCGGGGCATACCTGCAAATGGACCAAGCACAGGCGGATAAGAACATCGCGCAGGCAAAAGCCGAAGAGCGCCGCGCCATGGCCGTAGCCGTCGAACAGGAGATGAAAGCGAAGGCACAAGAGGCCCGCGCAAAGGTAATCGAAGCGGAAGCCGAAGTCCCCAAAGCCATGGCAGAGGCTTTCCGCAGCGGAAATCTGGGCATCATGGATTATTATAAAATGAAGAACATCGAAGCCGACACCACGATGCGCGAAGCGATTGCCAAGCCCATCACGACGCCGACCAAACCCACTCAAATCCAATGATTGCGCCGTCAGAACTCATCATCAATGCAGATGGAAGCTGTTTCCATCTGCATCTGAAACCCGAACAACTGGCAGACCGCGTCGTCCTCGTTGGCGACCCGGAGCGGGTCAATACCGTTGCGACGTTTTTCGACACGAAAGAATGCGAAGTTGCCAGCCGCGAGTTTCACACCATCACCGGGACATACAAAGGAAAACGCATCACCGCGCTCTCGCATGGTATCGGGACGGACAATATCGACATCGTGCTGAACGAACTGGACGCGCTTGCCAACATCGACTTTGCGACGCGCACCATCCGGCCGACGTTCCGGCAACTGACGCTCGTGCGCATCGGGACCTCCGGCGGCTTGCAGCCCTTCACGCCCATCGGTACCTACGTGGCAGCCGAAAAGTCTATCGGATTCGACGGCGTACTCTACTTTTATGCCGATTCGGAGCGCGTGCGCGACATAGCGTTCGAAACAGAACTGCAAAAACAACTCGATTGGAAACTTAACCGACTTCTCCCCTACGTCGTTCCGGCTGACGCATCGCTTATCGAGCAAATCACAGGTAACGACATCCTGCGCGGCGTCACGATTGCCGCCAACGGCTTCTACGGTCCGCAAGGGCGCCAGCTGCGTTTGCCGCTTTCCGACCCGGAATTGAACAAGAAAATCGGCCAATTTAACTACAACGGGCAGCAAATCACCAACTACGAGATGGAAAGTTCCTCGCTTGCGGGATTGGCCGCCCTGATGGGACACCGCGCCATGACCGTCTGTTGCATCATCGCCGGCCGCGTGGCGCAAAATATGAATACGGAATACAAGGGTTCCATGCCCGGCCTGATTCAGACCGTGCTGGAACGTATCTGATTTTTATTTCAAGAAACCTTGTTCTTTCAAGACATTCAACAAAACATCTGAAAAATGCTCATTATTGGCCTTCGTATAACGGACATCCGTAAAGACCTGGGCCAATGTTTCTTTCTGGTTCTCCCGAACGAATTGCTTGTTCACCTCCAACGCTTCCTTGTCGCGATATAATTCGTCAATGATAGCTGGTGTATAATCCGCGTATGTTTCATGATGAACGACCGCTTGCAGCGGCAAACGTTCCACCTGTTCAGGCTGCCCGTCGGGATAACCGACCGTCACCGTCACAATCGGGACGACCAGACGCGGCAAGGATAAAATCTTGATAATCTGGTCGGCATTATAAGCCGTCGTCCCCAAATAGCAGATTCCCAATCCTTTTTCTTCCGCAGCCGTACAGAAACTCTGGGCAAACAGCATGGCATCAATGGTCGAAGCGATAAAAGTCTGGAAATTGTCGAACCCGGCGACCGCCTTGCGTTGTTCCGCCCACTTCACGAAGCGGTTGGCATCGGCGCAGAAGGTCAGGACGACCGGCGCCGTCGTAATCATCGGCTGGTTGAAATGGGCGGGCGCCAATCGCTCCTTCATCGCTTTGTCGCGCGTCACCACAACGCTGTATAACTGCATGTTACCGGTATTGGAAGCGCGCGCCGCCACTTCCAACAGTTCATTCAACAGCGTCTCCGGAATCGCCTGTTCGGTATACCGACGGATGGTCCGTCTGTTTTTCATTGTTTCTAACATAGTCTTTCTTCTTCTCTTTGATTATTCATTTTTTATGTATCAAAGGTAAACAGTCGGTATAAAAACGCGTGGCATCAGGGTGTTAAAAAAACTTCATTTCGACACAGCCCCTCATGATTTCGTTAGGGAAGAGACATCCGGGAACTCTTCTTCCGTCATTTTGCAAACGCCGTTAAATCTTGCATTCGGCTCAATCTCCAATGTACGCGTATAAATATCCCCTTTTATGACAGCAGTCGCCTTTAAGACCAACTTCGCACTGATGCGCACGCTGCCTTCTACTTCTCCCAATATCTCGGCATTGGCCGACGTTACATTCCCCACAACGCACCCTTTCGGCCCTACAACAATTTTACCGCCACAAACAACATCTCCTTCAACCCGTCCGTCCAGACGAAAATCGGTTTCCGTCGCGATATTGCCTTTCACAGTCGTACCAAATGCCAACGTATTATGCAAACCGGCATTCGGCATTTCTTCTTTTTGCTTTATTCCCATCATCTTTACGATTAGTTGTTTATCGCAAAGATAACCTATTTTTTGGACGAACGGCATACTTTCCTTACTTTTACAGATAAAATAACGAATAATGATTACACAAATCGAACTCGAAGAAATGCGCTTTTACGCCTACCACGGCGTATCGCCACAAGAAAGAAAAGTGGGCAACCACTTTGTCGTCACCCTCCGCCTTACCGCTCCGCTCGAAGCGGCCACCCGTAGTGACGACCTCGCGGATACCATCAATTATGCCGACGTCTACGAGACGGTGCGCACCGAGATGGAACGTCCTTCCCGCCTGCTCGAACATGCAGCCGGACGCATCGTCCGTTCCCTGAAAGCCCGTTTCCCGCAACTGACAGCCGTCGAAGTGAAGCTCTCGAAACGGAACCCGCCCTTCGGCGGAGACCTCCGAGCCGCTTCCGTCATCCTACAAGAAAGCTTCTGACGGTATTTTCGTCAAAAAGTTTCAAAATTTTCTTCGGCAAGAAACTTTTGTGCCACTGCGGGGGAACTTTTGTTTCCTGCCGAGGAAATTTTTACTTGTTGCCATGCTCTCAACAGACTTGCTATTTGCCAAGATTCATGTACCTTTGCGGAAACAAAACAATAAAAGAGGAAAAGATGGTAACAATAGGAACGCCGAAGTCGTCTACCGCAACGAAGGTTTTGCTTTGCGGGTCGGGCGAGTTAGGGAAAGAGGTCGTCATCGAATTGCAACGATACGGAGTAGAGGTCATTGCTTTGGATAAATATGCCGACGCGCCTGCCATGCAGGTGGCGCACCGGGCTTATGTGGTTTCCATGTTGGACGGGAAAGCATTGCGCGAAATCGTGGAGAAAGAACGTCCGGACTACATCGTGCCGGAAGTGGAGGCTATTGCGACCGACACGTTGATGGAATTGGAGAAAGAGGGATTCCACGTCATTCCGACAGCACGTGCCACATGGCTGACGATGAACCGCGAAGGCATTCGCCGGCTGGCAGCCGAAGAGTTAGGGCTGCCGACATCGCCTTACCGGTTTGCCGCGACGGAAGCGGAATTTGTCGAGGCGGTACGGACCATCGGCATGCCGTGCGTGGTTAAGCCGATCATGAGTTCGAGCGGGCACGGACAGAGTGTGATCCGCACGGATGCCGACATCGAACCAGCGTGGCATTATGCACAAGAGGGCGGACGGGCCGGCGCAGGCAAGGTGATTGTCGAAGGATTCGTCAATTTCGATTATGAAATTACGCAACTGACCGTGCGCCACATCGGAGGGACGTCGTTCCTCGAACCGGTCGGCCATCGGCAAGTAGACGGCGACTACCGCGAATCGTGGCAGCCGCAGGCCATGAGTCCTATTGCCAAAAAGCGGGCACGGGAAATCGCCCAAAAGATTACCGACGCATTAGGCGGACGCGGTATCTTCGGGGTCGAACTGTTTGTAAAGGGAGACGATGTGATATTCAGCGAGGTTTCGCCTCGCCCGCACGACACCGGCATGGTGACAATGATTACGCAAGAGCTTTCGCAGTTCGCCTTGCATGCACGCGCCATTTTGGGACTGCCAATTCCCGAGATCACGTTCCTCGGGCCGGGTGCTTCGCGTGCTGTCGTGGTGGAAGGCGACAGTGACCATCTGACGTTCGGTAACTTGGATAAGGTGTTGGCACAACCAGAAACGGGGTTACGGCTCTTCGGCAAACCGGAAGTACACGGACACCGCCGCATGGGTGTCTTGCTGGCACGTGCCGACAGCGTGGAAGCAGCACGCCAAAAAACGCAGGTCATGATGGACAATCTAGAAATCAAACTGTAAAGAATGAGAAAACGGAGAGGCGGCAGGAAAACAACGCGGAGAAAAGCGGCTAAAACCGCTCCAGCGTGGGTAAGGGTAATCAAGCATTTTATAATCGGAACAGGTGTGGTAATCGCTTGTCTGATAGGCGGACTTTTCATTTATGATTACTTCTTCCCTATCCAACAGGTTTCCCGACAGACGGGCAAGGAGCAGAAAAAGATTGTTTCCAAACCGGCCGTCAAGCGTCCCGGCTCCAAAAAGGAATCGGGACAACGTGCCTCCGCTCCTGCTTCTTCGACTAAAACATTCCAAATTCCGGCAAGGACAGAGATTCCGCAGCTCAAAGCCAAACGCAAAGAGCAAATCATCCGCCACGAAGGCTATACGGTCTCTTACAATTCGGATTACCGCATTGCCAACTGGGTTGCATACGAACTGACGGCTTCGGAAGCCAAAAGTCAAAAGACCGAGCGTTCGAACAAGTTCGTGCCGGACCCGCAGGTAAAGGGAGCAACGGCCACCAACGAAGACTATACGCGTACCGGCTACGACCGCGGCCATCTGGCTCCGGCTGGCGACATGAAATGGTCCGCCAAGGCGATGCGCGAATCGTTTTACCTCAGTAACATCTGTCCGCAAAAACCTAAGTTGAATCGGGGCATTTGGAAAGAGCTGGAAGAACAATGCCGCTTGTGGGCGATGGACAACGGCAAACTGCTGATTGCAACCGGCCCCGTCATCACTGACGACATGAAACGGTTAGGGAAAAACCGGGTTGCCGTTCCCAACGCCTTTTACAAAGTAATCTGTTATCACACTGGGAAGGAGTACAAAGGCATCGCGTTCCTGTTCGAGAACCGCGATTATGAAAATGCATTGAAGACGATGGCAATTCCTATCGACAGCGTAGAACGGGTAACAGGCATCGACTTTTTCCCTTCCATCCCGGATAAAGAGGAAAAAGCGATGGAAGCGACGGTTGATAGCAACAGTTGGTCTTTCTAATCAAGCAGATAAACAGTTCAATGCACTTTATCCGGATTTTTGGCAACGAAGTCTTTCCAGCCGGAATACTTTTTTTCTTGCGTTGGCTTGTTGGTCTGGAAATAGTGGCACACAGCGGCGGCAAGCCCGTCGGTCGCATCAAGTTGTGGAAGCATGAGCGACTCGGGAATGTGGAGAAAACGATGTAACATCCCGGCGACCTGCTCTTTGGCCGCGCTCCCAGCCATCGTGACACCTTGCGCACGGCCCAGCTTCCACATGCTCTGCACGTTCTTCCCGAAAAAGGGCGCTTCGATAGCCAGTTCGTCGGGATGATAGTGATCAATCAAGCCGGTGACACGCTCGAAAATCTTCCGAAGGCGCAAATAGTGGTCTTCATATTTATTCAGCTGCAACACGCCCATCGCCTCCAGTTTCGGTTTGTTACCTTCAATCCGCAAGATGCCGTATCCCATCACGATAGTACCGGGGTCGATGCCCAAGATAACGCGGTCTTTTATCCTTGTTTCCAATCCAAATCCTCCAACAATGTACTAAAGCCTGCAACCTGATAACCAAACCGAGAAACCAAATCTTTGTGCAAGCGGTTTCCTTCGCGTTGCAACCAGCCGTTCAATGTATCCAAATCTTTCACTTCAAACTGAACAGAAACATTCACGCCGTTTTCTTCCGCCTCTTCAGCCAACATCACGCGGCGCAAACAGGGATTCAGCAATTCGCCGCTTTTCAGTGCGTCGGGAATATAATGTTGCCGCAAATAAGCCAAACAGGCATCCCAAACCGTTTTCTCGATATGAAAAGTCGTATTATAAACAATCATTTTATTCGTATAAGCATAAAAATCTAAGACAAAGATAACGGTTATCTCAAAAAAAGCCCTACATTCGCATGTGACAAATAGGCTTGGGGCATTAGCTCATAAGGCTAGAGCGGCAGACTGGCAGTCTG